>NZ_RAWP01000070.1:0-53275 GCF_003668935.1 Corallococcus sp. AB032C
CCACCGGGCCTCTTCCGCACCCTGTCTTCCAGGGTCGGGAGGGGCCCTTCGTGCTTCCAGGGCACCGGGGATGTCAGACGCCCGGGGCACAGTGGATCCCGGGTGCAGGACGGGCGGGCCGGGGACGCTGGCGGCAAGAGGTCGGTCATGGAGCAAGAGCACTTCGCGCTGGGTGGTTTTCCTCGGGCACAGGCAGAGGCCCCCTCTCGCGGTTCCATTCCGTTGCGGACGCGGCGTACGGATGTGGGAAGGGAAGTGTCGGAGCGGGAGCACGCCGCTACAGTGCGCCCCGTCGTGAGCGCCACTCCCGCCCAACTTGCCTCTGTCGCCGTGGGCCGTCCCGTGCGCGGGGAGTTCACCTACCTGGTGCCGGAGGCGCTCGCGGGCAACCTCGCCCCGGGCCAGCGCGTGCTCGTGCCCTTCGGCCGGGGCATGGCGCTGGGCTTCTACCTGGGGCCCGCCAACGCACCGGTGGAAGGCGGCGTGCGGCTCAAGCCCATCCAGCGCGTGCTGGAGGACTCGCCGTCCCTGCCCAAGGACCTCATCGCGCTCCTGCGCTTCACCGCGGAGCACTACCGCTATCCGCTGGGCGAGGTCATTCGCGGCGCGCTGCCGCCGGGCCTCTCCACCGCGGTGGATGAGAAGGAAGCCAGGCCGGACATCCAGTTCTTCGTGGAGGCTCTCGTCGAGGAGGTGCCGCCCCAACTGGCCCGCGCTCCGGCGCAGGCCGCCGTGCTCCAGTACCTCCTGGCGGTGGGCGGGCGCGCGCCGCTGGACGAGGTGACGCACGCCATCCCCGGCGCGCGCGAGACGCTGAAGAAGCTGGCGACGCGCAAGTTCGTGAAGTGGGTGGAGGTGACGCTGCAGCCCGGCGTGCGCGAGGGCCTGGTGCAGAACCGCCCGGACCGCCTCACCCCGGAGCAGGCCCTGGCGGTGAAGGAACTGCAGGGCGCCGTCGACGCGGGCGGCTTCCAGCCGTACCTCCTGCACGGCGTCACCGGCAGCGGCAAGACGGAGGTGTACCTGCGCGCGGTGGAGCACACGCTCGCGCGTGGCCTGGGCAGCCTGGTGCTGGTGCCGGAAATCGCGCTGACGCCGCAGCTGGTGGGGCGCTTCCGCAGCCGCTTCGGCGGCGACGTGGCGGTGCTGCACTCGGGGCTGAAGGACCGCGAGCGGCTGTTCCACTGGCAGGCGTTGCGCAAGGGCACGGTGAAGATCGCCGTGGGCGTGCGCTCGGCGGTGTTCGCGCCGGTGGAGAACCTGGGGCTCATCGTCGTGGACGAGGAGCACGACCCGTCCTTCAAGCAGGACGAGAAGCTGCGCTACCAGGCGCGCGACCTGGCGGTGGTGCGCGGCAAGCAGGCCAGCGCGGTGGTGGTGCTGGGCTCGGCGACGCCTTCACTGGAGACGCTCCAGAACACGCGCTCCGGCCGCTACAAGCTCATCGAGCTGAAGAACCGCGTGGACGACCGGCCCATGCCCACCATCAGCCTGGTGGACCTGCGCGTGGAGCGTCCGCGCGAGGGCCAGGTGACGGAAGAGGCGCCCATCCTCAGCCCGCAGATGCTCCAGGCCATGGAGGAGACGGTGGCCAAGGGGCAGCAGGTCATCCTGTTCCTCAACCGCCGCGGCCACAGCACCATCCTCCTGTGCGAGGTGTGCGGCCTGTCGCTCAAGTGCCAGGACTGCGACGTGTGCATGACGCACCACCGCTCGCAGAACCGGGTGGTGTGCCACTACTGCGGCGTGGCCTTCCCGGTCCCGGACAGCTGCCGCGAGTGCACCGGCCCGCTGCTCAAGCTCGGCATCGGCACGGAGCGCGTGGAAGCGGAGGTCCTGGAGCGGATGCCACACGCACGCGTAGCGCGGCTGGACCGCGACTCCGCGACGAGCGCGGAGAAGCTGACGGAGCTGCTGGCGTCCTTCGCGCGGCGGGAGCTCGACGTGCTGGTGGGCACCCAGATGGTGGCCAAGGGGCACGACTTCCCGGGCGTGACGCTGGTGTGCGTGGTGATGGCGGACACCTCCCTGGCGATTCCCGATTTCCGAGCGGCTGAGCGGACCTTCCACCTGTTGACCCAGGTGGCGGGGCGCGCGGGACGCGGGAAGGACCCGGGGCGGGTGTTGGTGCAGACCTACAACCCGGACGCGGAGCCGGTGAAGCGGATGCTGGCGCACGACTTCGACGGGTTCTCCAAGCAGGAGCTGGAGTGGCGCAAGGCGCTGGCCTATCCGCCCTTCGCGCGCATGGCGTCCGTCCGGCTGGAGGGCGAGCACCCGGAGCAGACCGCGGGTGTGGCTCGGTTCCTGGGGAACCTGGTGGGACGGCACATGCCACCGGCGTCGGCGGGGGTGCGCCTGCTGGGGCCGGCCCTGGCGCCCATCGCCCGCATCCGGGGCAAGACGCGCTGGCAGCTGCTCCTGAAGGCGCCGACGCATGCGGCGCTCGCCCCATTGCTCGCCCGGTTGGAGGCGGCGTTGGCGGATGTGCCCAACGGAGTGAAGGTCGTGATCGACGTGGATCCCGGGGCCATGCTGTAGACTCCCTGGCTCCCCCATGGGCGCCTCGGTCCTCCTCGTACACGACGACATCGCCACCATCGCCGCCGTCCGGCGACTGCTGTCCCGCGAAGGGCACGAGGTCATCCTCGCGACTTCCGCCGCGGACGCGCTCATTGCTTTCGGGCATCACCTGCCGGAGCTCATCGTGCTCGCGCCGAGCGTGGAGAGCGACCGCGGGCGCGTGGTGTTGGAAGAGCTGGTGCAGCACCCGGATGGCCACAAGGCGCGGGTGCTGCTGCTGAGTGAGCCCATCGAAGGCTTCAGCGCGCCGGTGGCGCCGCTGCCCCTGGACGGGCCGAGCTTCGTGACGCTGGTGGACACGTTGATCCGCGCGCCGGCGGAGGCGGATGGTTGGCGCGTGGTGGAGAACCGGACGCTGAGCGAGCCGCCGAAGGGGAGCGCCCCGGTGGACGAAGCCTGGCACGTGACGTCGCCGCGCTCGGTGGGCGGGGACCCCGCGCTGGCGAACGCGCTGTTCGGGGACCTGGCGCCGCTGAACCAGACGGACTGGGAAGTGGCGGCGATGACGCGCGAGGAGCGCAGCGCGCACGCCGTGCACCAGCAGCGTGAGCGCAGCACGCACCTGGCGATGAACGCCGCGCTGGAGCAGGCGCACCTGGAAGTGGAGACGGAGGCGATCGCCTCCATCGACTCCGCGCTGTCGGTGGGCACGAAGTCGCAGTGGACGGGGTCGGCGGAGGAGGGTGACTCCGGCGAAGCGTGGGGCGAGGAGGATCCGGACGCGAGCATCGGCTCCGAGTGGGACGCGGAGCCGCCGAACGCCGAGGATGCGCTCGAGGGCCGTCCACCGGAAGCGCGCACCACGTTGCGCTTCCCGTTCCCGAACGAGGAGGGTGAGGAAGAGGCGCTCGCGGAGGGGCGGCTCGCGTTCCGTGAGGAGCCACTCACCCCTCCGGGGCTGAAGCCGGTGAAGTCCGCGCCGAAGCTGGGGGACGAGGGGTTCTTCGACGTCGACTCGGACGAGGACGGCGGGGCGGCGAAGGCGTCGGATCCGGAGGGCTCCGCGCCGCTGGCGTGGAAGGAACTGGAGCCGGATCCGGAGCTGGAGACGCGTGCGCCTCCGGGCGGCGTGGACGACTCCGACGAGACGGACTTCGGTTCGGTCGCGGACGACGTGGCGGCGGAGGAGCGGGCCGCGGCGGCGGGTGAGTCGCAGGAGGACGCGCCCTCGGAGCCGACCGCGGAGGAGTTGGCGGCGGCGGGCCTGTCGAACTGGGACGTACTGGAGGCGGAGCTCAAGGCCTCCGCCGATGCGCGAGAGCGGGGGGATGAGTCCTCCTCGGACGACGCGAAGCCGGTGGGGTCGGACTGGTTCGATTCCGAGACCGTCGAGGAGGCGAAGACGGAGGGGGCCAGGCCCCTCCAGTGGGCGGAGCCTTCGGGCCCCGCGAGCCCGGCGGCTGCGGCACGCGCGAAGATTGATGACGCGAAGTCGGGCAAGGCGGCCTCGCGTCCGGATGAGGCCACGGAGTCGCGCGATGGAGGAACGGCGGACAGCACCTCGCCTCGCGTGAACACCGAGAGGCCGCTGCGTGTCGCGGCCCGTGTCCCGCTGCGCTCATCGGGCAAGAGCAGCGCGGGCGTCGTGGCGAGCGTGAGCGTCTCGTCCGCGAACCCGGGCGATGCAACAGGCGCGGGTGGCAGCGCCGCGGGCCTGAGCGACAAGTCCGGTGCGGCGACAGGTGGCACGTCCACGCGTCCGGGCAATGAGTCCGGTCCTGTTGTCGCGGCAAGAGCAGGGGATGCGGCGACGCCAGCCGGCTCCTCCGCGAATCCGCGCGCCGGTGCCGCGGATGCCGTCGGTGCGTCGTCGCGCGCGGAGAGCGCGGAAGCCCAGGCGCCGTCGTCGCCGCTGCAGGTACCCGGAGGCCTGCAACGGGCGAACAAGACGCGCACCCAGGAGCAGGAAGCCCCCTCACCCGCGCGCACGGGCGCAGCCGAGCCGTCAGCGGATCTCGCCGCGGAGCTGGAATCGCTGCGTGAAGAGCTGGCGCTGGCCCACGCCGCCATCGAGGAGGCGGAGGCCCGGGCCGCGGACGCGGAAGCCCTGGCCGAATCGGAGCAGTCGCTCCGCGTGGAGCTGGAAGATCGCATCGCGAGCGAAGAGCGAGCACGCGAAGACGCGCGGCTCGAAGCGGACGCGGAGGTAGAGGCCCGGAGCGCCGTGGAGGTGAGGGCCGAAGCGGAGGTCCACGCCCGCGCCCGAGCCGAGTCCCTGTTGAAGCAGGCCTCGGCGGCGCATGAGGCCTCGGAAGTCCGGGCCGAGTCGGCGACGGAGGCCCTCGCGGAGGTCGAAGCGCGGCTCGCGTCCGAAGCCGGAGGCCGGGTGGAGGCCGAAGCTCGCGCGGAAGCCGAGGCGCGCGACCGCCGCGAAGCCGAAGCCCTCGCGGAGATGGCCCGGCTCGAGCTCGTCGAACTCGAGAAGCGGCTCGCCACGGAGGTCCAGGCGCGCGAGGAGGCCGAGCTCCGAGCCCATCAGGAAGCGCAGACGCGCGAGGAGGCCGAAGCCCGCGCCGAGCTGGAGCAGGCCGCACGCACGGACGTGGAAGCGCGGCTCGAAGCCGAGACCGAAGCAAGAATCGCGGCCGAAGCCCGGGCGGAAGCCGAATCCAGGGCGCGCGAGGATGCGCGTCAGCGAGCGCAATCCGACTCCGACCAGGCGGAGAGCCGCGACACCGAGGACGCCGCGCTCCGTGCGAACCTGGATGCGCGGCGTGCCGAGGCGGAAGCCCGTGCCGAAGCGGAGGCGAAGGCCCGCACGACCGCCGAAGCGAAGGTGAAGCACTCCGCGCAGGCGCTGTCCCTAGTGGAGGTGCGTGCGCACCAGCTGGCCCAGTCGCTGGCCGAGTCCGAAGCGAAGTCGAAGCACTCCGCGCAGGCGCTGGCCCAGGCGGAGACGCGGGTGCAGCAGGCCACGCAGGCGCTGGCGCAATCCGAGGCGAAGGCGAAGCAGTCCGCGCAGGCCTTGGCGCAGGTGGAGGCCCGGGCGCAGCAACTGGCGCAGGTGCTGCTCCAGGGCGAAGCCAAGGCAAGGCAGTCCGCCCAGGCGGTGAGCCAGGCCGAAAGCCGCGCCACGCAAGCCGAGGAGGCCCGAGCCGCCGCGGAAGCCACCGCGGAACAGAACGCCGAAGCCCTGGCCCAGGCGGAAGCCCGGGCCGCGAAGGCCGAAGAAGCCCTGGCCGAAGCCCAGGCCCGAGTGGAAGACGCCGATGCGGCGAGGCTGCAGAACGAGGCGCGCTTCGCGGAGACCTTGAGCCAGGTCAACGCCCGGATGGAGCAGCTCAAGCAGGCTCGCCAGCGAGCCGAAGCGAAGGCCGCGCAGCCCGCCGAAGCCCTGCTCCAGGCGGAAGCCCGCGTGGAGCAACTGACGCAGGCCCTGAAGCAGGCCGAAGCGCGAGCCACCGAAGCCGAAAAGGCCCGCGACGCCAACACCGAGCAGCTGAAGCAGGCACGGGCCGAAGCAGAGGCCCGAGCGGAGCAACTCCAGCAGCTCCAGGCCAACTCGGGGAGCCGCGAGGACCAGCTCACGCAGGCCCAGGCTCGCATCGAGCAGCTCACGCAGGCCCACACTGAAGCGGAAGCCCGCGCTGATCAGCTCGCGCAAGCACGCACCGAAGCCGAAGCCCGCATCGAGCAGCTCACGCAAGCACGCACCGAAGCCGAAGCCCGCATCGAGCAGCTCACGCAAGCAAGCACCGAAGCCGAGTCGCGCATCGAGCAGCTCACGCAGGCAGGCACTGAAGCCGAGTCGCGCATCGAGCGACTCACGCAGGCACGCACGGAAGCGGAAGCCCGCGCTGATCATCTCGCGCAGGCACGCACCGAAGTCGAAGCGCGCGCGGAGCAATCCACCCACGCGAGCACCGAGGCCCAGGCGCGCATCGAGCAGCTCACGCAGGCGCTGACCCAGGCCCAGGCCCGGGCGGAGCAACTCACGCAGTCCCTCTCCCAGTCGGAGTCCCGCGCGGAGCAGTCCACGCACGCCCGGACCGACGCGGACGAACTCGCACGGACCCTCCTGGCCCAGGCCGAACAGGCCCGCGCCGAAGCGGAAGCCACGGCCGAGCAGCAACTCCAGGCCCGCACCGCCGCGGAAGCCCGCGCCCTCCAGTCCGAGCAGAAGGCCGCCGAAGCCACCGCCAAGGCCACGTCCGAAGGACGGCTGCGCACTGTGCTGGAAGTCCGCCTCGACTCCGAGGGCCGTGCACGCCAGGACCTCGAAGCCCGCCTCGAAACCGAGTCCCAGGCCCGCACAACCGCGGAGTCCCGCCTCGCCGCGGAAACCCACGCGCGCACCGAAGCCGAAGCCCGCGCCCGCTCCGAATCCACGGACCTCACGCAGGCCCGAGACACCCTGCAAGCGCAGCTTGATCAGCTCCGAGAGGAGCTCACCCGCGAGCGCGAGACGCGCACCCGGCTCGAAGTCGAAGCCGTCGAACAGCGCCTCCAGGCCGAGCGCGAGCGCGAACAACTCGAAGCCCGAGCGCAGCGGGACGCGGAAGAAGCCGCGGCCCAGGCCCGCGCCACCATCATCCCCCTCGACTCGCCCGGCCGCCCGGAGATGGCGGTGGCCCGCAGCGGCAGCCTCACGCAGGAGGGCCTCTCGCGCCTCATCCTGCGGCTCTGCGACGCGCGCATGGAGGTGCGCCTGGAGCTCAAGGTGATGAACGCCTTGCGCGTCCTCTGGCTGCGCGACGGAGCCCTGGTCGGCGCCGCGTCCTCCGCGCAGGGCGAGTCCCTCGTGGACCGCGCCCGCGCGGACGGCCTCATCGACGCGCGCCAGGAAGCCGAGCTGCGGCTCGTGCGCAGCGCCACCACCGGCACGCTGCTGGAAGCCCTGCGCGGGCGCGGCTACGTGCGCGAAGCCGAATCCGTCCCGCTGGTCCAGCGCTACACCGAACAGGTCTTCCTGGACGCGCTCGCGGAGCCCTCCACGCTCTACCGCCTGGTGCCGGAGCCCGCGCCCCACGAGGTGGCGCTCGCCGCCGCCACGCGCCCGCCGCTGCACCTGCTCGCGGAAGGGCTGCGCAACACGCTCACCGCCGAATCGCTCCTGGACGCGGCGGGCTCCCTGCGCGCCCAGGTCTCCCGAGGCGACGCGCACATGCCCCCCGCGGACTTCGGCCTCTCCGCTCGCGAGCTCCAGCTCCTGCAGGCCGTGGACGGCGAACGCACGCTGGAGTCACTGCTCCTGGGCGCGGGCCTGCCACAGGACGGAGCGCTCAAGGCGCTCGCGGTGGCGCGGACGCTGGGCCTCATCGCGCTGCATCCGCCGTCGGAGGACGCGCACGGCCACCTGCCGCCGGAGCTGGACGTGCACCGTCTGGAGGCCAAGTTCGAGGAGATCCAGGACGCGGACTACTTCACCGTGTTGGGGCTCGCGCGCTCGGCCGGCAGTGAAGAGGTCAAGAGGGCCTACGCGCTGCTCGCCGCCGAGTTCCACCCGCTGCGCTTCGCCGGCCATCCGGACCCCGCGCTCCAGCACCGCGCGCAGCAGATCCGCGCGGTGTTGACGGAGGCCGCCCGGGCGTTGGGAGACGACCGGCTGCGGGGCGAGTACGCCCGTAATCTGCTCGACTGATGCCCGGTGGAACGGTTGCCCGTCGCGGTCCGGAGGAGTTAAGAGTCCCCTCCATGGTTCGCGAGATTCTCATCTGGCCCGACCCCATCCTGAAGCAGAAGGCCAAGCCGGTGGCGAAGGTGGACGACAAGGTCCGCGCGCTCATCAAGGACATGTTCGAGACCATGTACGACGCCGAGGGTGTCGGTCTCGCCGCCCCGCAGGTGGGCATCCTCCAGCGCATCATCGTCCTGGACACCCGGTCGCAGCAGCCGGACGCCAGGCCCCTGGCGATGATCAACCCGGAGTTCGTCTCGCTCGAAGGGGAGACGACCTACACGGAAGGCTGCCTCTCCATCCCCGGTGAAGCCGAGGACGTGGACCGCGCCGCCTTCGCCACGGTGCGCTACCTGGACGAGGAAGGCCAGGAGCAGACGCTGCGCTGTGACGGCCTGCTGGCCATCGCCGTGCAGCACGAGACGGACCACCTGGACGGCACCGTCTTCGTGGACCACGTCTCCACGCTCAAGCGCGAGTTCATCCGCAAGCGCATGAAGAAGCTCAAGGCCTCGCGCGAGCAGGGCGCTCCGGCGTCCGCTTAAGCCTTCGAGGTGGCGCGCACGCCCTTCTTCGGGCACCGGGCCGCCACCACGCAGGAGCCGCAATCGGGCGAGCGCGCGAAGCACGTGCGCCGCCCGTGCCACACCAGCAGCTGATGCCCCAGCGTCCACCGCTCGCGAGGCAGCAGCGCCTGCAGGTCCTTCTCCACCTTGTCCGGGTCTTCGTGCGTGGTGAAGCCCATCCGGTACGCCAGCCGCTTCACGTGCGTGTCCACGGGGAAGGCCGCGTCGCCGCCCAGGTGGATGCACACCACGCCCGCGGTCTTCAGCCCCACGCCCGGCAGCTCCGCCAGCGTGTCGCGCACCAGCGGCACCTGCCCGCCATGCTCGGTGACGAGCGTGCGCGCCGTGGCGACGATGTTCTTCGCCTTCGCGCGGTACAGCCCGCAGGTGCGGATGAAGGGCTCGACGTCGGTGGGCTCGACGCGCGCGTAGGCCTGGGCATCCGGGAAGCGGGCGAACAGGGCAGGGGTCACCAGGTTGACGCGCTTGTCGGTGCACTGCGCGGACAGGATGACGGCGACCAGCAGCTCCAGTGGCGTGCGGAAGTCCAGCTCGATGCGGGCGTCCGGCATGGCCGCCTCCAGACCGTCCAGGATCGACACCGCACGCTGCCGCTTCTCCGCCACTGTCTCTCGCCGGGCCACGCGGGCGTTGTATGTCACGGGGAGGCCCCGCCCAAGCGCCATGGCGGGGCATCCCTTTTCACGCAGCGAGGAGAACCATGAAGCCCATCGACTTCCGCTCCGACACCGTGACGAAGCCCACGCCCGCCATGCGCAGGCTCATCGCCGACGCGGAGGTCGGCGACGACGTCTACGGCGAGGACCCCACCGTGCGGCGCCTGGAGGAGCGCGTCGCCGAGCGGCTCGGACTGGAGGCCGCCGTCTTCGTCCCCTCCGGGACGCAGGCGAACCAGATCGCCATCGGCGCGTACTGCCGTCCTGGCGACGAGGTGCTCACGGAGGAGGGCAGCCACATCCTCCAGTACGAAGGCGGCGCGGTGCCGGCGCTGTGGGGCGTGCAGCCGGGGCCCCTGCCGGGCGAGCGCGGCCTGCTGAAGCCGGAGACCGTCACGGCGGCGGTGCGCGAGGACAACATCCACAACCCGCGCACGCGCCTGCTGTCGCTGGAGAACACGCACAACCGCGGCGGCGGCACGGTGTGGCCGGTGGAGCGCTTCAAGGCGGTGGTGGAGGCGGGGCGCAAGGCCGGGCTCGCGGTGCACCTGGACGGCGCGCGGCTGTTCAACGCGGAGGTGGCGGCGGGCCAGCCCGCGTCCGCGTGGGCGTCGCTGACGGACTCGACGTCGGTGTGCTTCTCCAAGGGCCTGGGCGCGCCGGTGGGCTCGGCGCTCGCGGGCAAGAAGGATGTCATCCGCGAGGCGCGGCGGCTGCGCAAGCGGCTGGGCGGCGGCATGCGGCAGGCGGGCATCCTCGCGGCGGCGGCGCTGTACGCGCTGGAGCACCACGTGGAGCGCCTGGCCGAGGACCACGCCAACGCGCGCCGGCTGGCGGAAGGCCTGGCCCAGGTGCCGGGCGTGAAGGTGGACCTGGCGAGGGTGGAGACGAACATGGTGTTCGCGGACCTGGTGCGTCCGGCGGCGGAGGCCTCCGCGCTGCTCCTGAAGCAGGGCGTGCTCGCCAACCCCACGGGTCCGCACTCCATCCGCCTCGTGTGCCACCTGGACGTGTCCACCGCGGACATCGACGACGCCCTGGCGCGCATCCGTCAGGCTCTCGCTGCCTGACACGAGCGGCACCGGGCTCGCGGGCCGGCCGCGGTGTCCTGAAATCTGTCCGACTGTCGGACAGGTTCGTGCGGGGCGCCGTGGCCAGGCGCGGCTGTCAGCGGAATGACGGTCCTCCGGCACCCGGGGACGAGCCCCGTCCACGCGCTGGGTGCGGACCACACGCACCTGTGCGCCAGGGGATGATCCACGGCCCGGAACAGGTGGACGGCCCGGCGCGGTGGTAGGCTCACCCCGCCGTGCGCCGACCCGCCGTCCTTGCCCTGCTGGCCCTCTCCGCCTGCGCGACGCCGCGGCCGGGGAAGATGAGCTTTGAGGAGCTGTACGCGACCTCGGGCGACAGCGGCTTCGTCAGCTCCGGCACGCCCTTCCTCCCCCACGAACCGGAGCGCGCCCGCGGGCCGCTGGCGCCCGAACGCTCCACGGAGCTGGAAGCCGCCCTCACCGCGTTCGTGCAACAGGCCCAGGCCTACCGCGAGAAGGTCCAGCGCGGCAGCGCCATGCCCGCCGCACAGGTGCGCAACTGGGAGGCGATGAACGCGGCCATGGACGCCTTCCTGGCCCGGCCGGTGGAGCACACCGACACCCGCGACCTGACGCGCGCCCGAGGCGTGATGGAGGCGGAGCTGGAGCAGGACGCGCGCCTCTACGGCGACATGCCGGGCTCGCTCGCGGAGGCCGTGGTGGTGCGCGTGGGCCGCCTCATCGTGCGCGCGTCCACGCTGCGCCGCTGGGAGCAGCCGCCGGAGCCCTCCGGCCCGCCGCGCCTCGCCTGGCCCGTGGAGCCGGTCACCATCACCAGCCTCTACGGCGACCGCTGGCACCCCATCACCGGCCAGCTGCGCCGCCACTCGGGCGTGGACCTGGCGGCCCGCCGGGGACAGCCCGTGGGCGTCGCGGACCGGGGCGTCGTCCTGCGCGCCGGCTGGAACGGCGACCACGGCAAGATGGTGGAGGTCCAGCACGACGGCCAGTGGGTGACGCGCTACAGCCACCTGTCCGAGGTCCTGGTGACGACCGGCGAGGTGCTGGCGAGGAGCGACGTGGTGGGGCTCGCGGGGGACACAGGCCTTGCGACCGGCGTCCACGTCCACTTCGAGCTCTGGCACGACGGCAGTTCACTGGATCCGCTGGAGGCGCTCGTCGCCCCCGAGGCGGCCCCGGACGCGTCCGAAGAGCGTCCCGTGGCCCGCATGCCCACGGAGTCCCCCGTCCTCACGTCCCAGGGGCGCCACCCGGCCGCGGGTTCGCGCCCCTGAGGGGGACGGGCCTTCACAACGGCCCTGCGACTACAGCGAGTTCTTCAGCTCCTTCGCGGGACGGAAACCGACCGTCTTCGACGCCTTGAGCTTCATCATCTCGTTGGTCTGAGGGTTGCGGATCTTCCGCGCCTTGCGCGAGCGCAGCGACCACGTGCCGAACCCGGGGTAGCTGAAGCGGGTGTCCTTCTTCACCGCCTTGCCGATGTTGGTGAAGACGCTGTCGAGGATCTGGGCGGCCTGCTTCTTCGTGAGCTTCGACTGCGCAGCCACCACCTCCACGAGCTCTGCCTTGGTCATGACACCCCTCCCTCTTGCGTTGTCTGGCGTTGATCGAGCGGATGGCGGAGGTAACAAATCGAGCTTTCGACTGTCAATGCGCCACCTGCTCCCGGGCCGGAAAATCGGCCTCCGGATGAAAACTGGCCTCTGAAAATACACCCTGTAGAGAGTCTGGAGGATCGCATCTTTTGATACATCCTCACACTCCTGCTTTCCACATCAGGGGAAGTGATCGCCTGGTGATCGCTTTTGCGTGAAAGGCATTGGAAAATCGATCACTTAGCAGTCGCCGCTGATCCAGCTCCAGCAGGGTGCCATCAGGGGGCTAGAGTGCCTGCCCGCGTGCCCACCCGACTGCTTCCATGGCTCCTCGTCCTGATGTGCGCCTGCTCGGGGCCGTCCCCCCGGCCCCAGGCGACGGGCGAGCTCTGGGTGGACGGGGCGGCCTCCGGCGGCGACGGCACCCGGGAGCGCCCCCTGCGCTCTCTGATCGCGGCCCTGGCCCGCCCCGGCCCGAAGCGCGTGCACCTGGCCTCCGGCCGCTACGAAGGCCCCTTCCAACTGCCGGAGGGCACCCGGCTCCTGGGGGAGGGCCCTTCCACGATCCTGGCGGCGGAGCCCGGCACCACCGTGGTGGAGGCGCCAGGGGACACCGCCCTGGAGTCCCTGGTGGTCGAGGGAGGAGGCTGGGGCCTGGAGGCCCGGGGCCCCGTAAAGGTCCACACGGTGACCTTCCGCAATCAGACCCGGGGCGCCATCCGGCTGGGCGCGGGTCCGCTGGAGGGCAGGGGGCTGCGCTTCGAGGCAGGGGCGAGCAGCCAGGCACCGACCACGGTAGGCGTGCTCGTGGAGGCAGGAACCGCAGGGGCTTCCGCGCCGTCCCTGATCCTCAGGGACAGTGCGTTCGTGGGGGCCTACGACCGCGCGGTTCGGGCCCGGGGTGGAGCCACGGTGCGCCTGGAGGGGGTGGACTTCCAGGGCTCCCGGACGGCGCTCAGCCAGGAGGGTGGCGTGGCGGAGGTCGAACGGGCGCGGGTCTCGGGCGGCACGGGCACTGCGTTCTCCACGGTGGAGGGCGCGCTGACGCTGGTGGACGTCCGGGTCCAGGGCCACGAGTACGGCGTGACGGCCAACCAGGCCCGGCTGTCGGTGCGGGGCTTCAGCTCGGAGCACGCCACGCGCGCGGGGATGGGGCTCACCGCGACGAACGGCCTGCTGGAGGACGTGACCGTGAAGGACGCGGGCAACTATGGGGCGCTCCAGCTCACCGCGTCGGACCTGGAGGTGCGGCGCTTCCGCCTGGAGGGCTCAAGGGAGTACGGCGTGGTGGCGCTCCAGGGCCGCGTGCGCCTGCGGGACGGAGTCATCAAGGGAGTGAGCACCGCGGATGGCATCACGGGAGACGGGCTCCACCTGCGCCAGGTGGAAGCGGACGTCGACACCGTGACCGTCGAGGGGGCAAAGGGAACCTGCGTGCTGGCGACGCAGCGGGCCCGCGTGACGCTCCGCAACGCCCGGCTCTCGGGCTGTGGGCTGGCCGCGTTGGCGGTGGATACGAAGGCCACCCTGGAGTCCCGGACCGTCGACGTGCGCGACACGCCGGGCTCCATCCTGGTGGCCATCGAAGAAGGCCAGTTGCAGGTGGAGGACCTCACCGCGAAGGACGCACGGGGCGAACTGGTCTCCACCGACTGCGAGGGCCAGACGCGCGTCCAGCTCCGCCACATCGACGCGAGCACCACGCGAGGCCTGCGCTCCCCGTGCGTCCAGCTCGACGCCCGCTCGCCTCAGCCCTGAGCGGGAGCGGACGTGGGGGGCAGGGGTGTGGCGCGCTGTTCGATCCACTCGCGAATGACGGGGTAGACCTCCATGGGCGCGCCGGTGCCGAAGATGAGGTCGCCGTGGCCGTAGTCCATCTTGTCCCCGCGGTCCCGGCCAAAGACATGCAGTGCGCGATCCGGTGACGTGAGCAGCGCGTACTGTGCCTCCACGTTGGCCGCGGTGGCCAGTCGGTCCGCGCTGCCGCCCATCACCAGCACGGGCAACTGGAGCTTCGCGATGCCCGCGCGCCAATCCGTCTTGCGGTCGTAGGAGCGGAACGCGTCGTGGGAGATCCAGTCCTGGAACTGCAGCAGCACCTTGCGGCTCATCGCCGCCATCATGTTGACGGACAGCTGCCGCAGGACGCGCGGCGGGACGTGCCGGGGATTCACGACGATGTCCGACAGGGGCAGCGCGAGGTAGCCCAGGAAGGGCGCCATGCTGGCGCTCACCCACGACTGACGGATGCTCCCGGGCCACGCCGCGCGCACGCCCAGCGAGATGAGCGTCCGCAGGAACGGTTCCGACTTGAGATACACCGGCGCGCCCAACTCGAGCAGGCCCGCCAGCTTCCCGCCATCGTGCCCCTGCGCCACGCCGTACCCCACCAGGCCTCCCAGCGAGTGACCCAACCAGAAGGCCTGCTTCGCGCCGGTCTCCTTCAGCGCCAGCTCCAGCAGGGCCGGCCCGTCGTGGTTGATGTGGTCGTCCACGGTGAAGTCCGTGGGCCGCCGGCCCCTGGGCGGACGTTGCGAGTGCCCGGTGCCGCGCCACTCCACGCTGAAGCAGTCGAAGCCGGCCTCGGTGAGGTAGTGGGCCACGGAGTAGGGCGGCTCGAAGTCGAAGGTGAAGCGGTTGGCCGCCAGCCCGTGGCACAGCAGGACGGGCTCGGCGAAGCGGCGCACCGGGGCCCGGCGGGCGTGCACGGTCAACTCCCACCCATCCGCGCAGCGCACGCGCAGCAGGTCGGGAAGGGGCCCCTTGAGGCGGTACCACCGCCGCACGAGCAGGACCCACACCACGTTCACCAGCAGCAGGACGGCCGCCGCGGTCAATCCCCACAGGGCCCACTGCCCGTACGGCATTTCTCCTCCCATGCGACCCGGGACTGACTCCAGCGCGAATAAAACCCTGCTAAGGTCCGTTCCCTCGCCGTTTCTGCCACATGGGCAGCCGACCACCTGGGGAAGTCGAGGGAACGATGAAGCTGCGGAAACTGATGTTCGTGCTCCCGAACCTCTTCACCGTCACTTCCATCTTCTGTGGCTTCTACGCCATCACCTTGTGTTCGGGTGAGGCAGAACCGGTGCAGCTGTACCAGGCGGCCCTGGCCATCCTCTTCGCCATGTTCTTCGACGGGTTCGACGGACGGGTGGCCCGCCTGACGAAGACGCAGAGCGACTTCGGCATGCAACTCGACAGCCTCGCGGACGTCATGTCCTTTGGCGCGGCGCCGGCGCTCCTCGTCTACAAGTGGGCGTTGGCCCCCATGGGCTTCTGGGGCCTGTTCATCTCCTTCTCGTTCATGGCCTGCGGCGCCATGCGGCTGGCGCGCTTCAACGTGCTCGCCATGCGCAACCCGCACGGCGGTGGCGGCGGCTTCTTCGTGGGGCTTCCCATCCCGCTGGCGGCTGGCGTGCTCGTCTCCCTCATCATCTCCCACCACGTGGCCAGCCAGGGCGAGGCGCTCGGTGACGGCGCGCGACTGCCGGTGGCGGTGGCGGTGGGCGCCCTGTCGCTGCTGATGGTGTCCACGGTGCGCTACCGCACCTTCAAGGACGCGCGTCCCAGCCGCAAGACGGCGCTCGTCTTCATGGTCATGGCGCTCACGGGCGCGTTCATCGCCCAGCAGTTCCACCCGGCCTGGGTGCTGGTGACGTACTTCGCCGCGTACCTGGTCATGGGGCTGGTGGAGTCCGCGGTCTCCGTGCGCAGCCGGCTGGCGTCCCGCAAGGTCGGCTCCGTCGCGGCGGTGGCGGTGGCGGCCGGGCTCGACGAGGACGACGACGAGGACTCCGAGGCCAACGCCACGGACGACGGTCCCGCGTTCCTCTGAGCAGTCAAGCGCGGGAGCCGGGACGCGGACCGTGCCGGCCGCTAGGATGCCCGGCCCATGCGCGTCGAGCTGCTGTGCACCGGTGACGAGCTCGTCACCGGCCTCATCACGGACACCAACAGCACGTACCTGGAAGCCCGCCTCTTCGACCTGGGCGTGAAGGTCGCACGGGTGACGGTGGTGGGCGACGTGCGCCCGGACATCACGGGCACGCTGCTGGAGGCCTCGGCGCGAGCGGACGTGGTCATCGTCTCCGGAGGCCTGGGGCCCACTGCGGACGACTTCACGTTGGAGTGCGCCGCCGCCGCCGCGGGCGTGTCCATGGAAGAGGACGCGCGAGTGCTCGGCTGGCTGAAGGAGCGCTACGCCGCACGGGGCATGATGATGAATCCGGGCGCCCTGCGCATGGCGCGCATCCCCACGGGCACCGAGCCGGTGCGCAATCCCCAGGGCTCGGCACCACTGGTCATCCAGCAATTGGGCCGAGCCCACCTGTTCTTCCTGCCAGGCGTTCCGCGCGAATACCGCGCCCTGGTGGACGGAGAGGTGTTGCCGCGCGTGCGGACCTGGCTCGCCGCCGAATCGGGTCGCACGTTCCGGGCCTTCCGCCTGCTGCGAACCGTGCGCCTGCCCGAGTCCGTGCTGAACGAGCGGGTGATGCCCCTGGCCCCCAGCCACCCCAGGGTGGTGTTCGGCTTCCGGACGCACGCACCGGAGAACCACCTGAAGCTGATGGCGGAAGCCCCCACGCAGGCGGAGGCCGACGCCGCGCTCGCGGCCGCGGAGGCCGCATGCCGGCAGGTGCTGGGCACGCACGTCTACGGCGCGGATGGCAGCGAATACGCGCCCGTGCTCCTCGACATGCTGGCGCGC
Organism: Corallococcus sp. AB032C; assembly: GCF_003668935.1. Taxonomy (NCBI): domain Bacteria; kingdom Pseudomonadati; phylum Myxococcota; class Myxococcia; order Myxococcales; family Myxococcaceae; genus Corallococcus; species Corallococcus sp. AB032C. Next base: position 16,805 of record NZ_RAWP01000070.1, read on the forward strand.
GGCGGTCACACGCTGGCGGTGGCGGAGAGCTGCACGGGCGGCCTCGTCGCGCAGGAACTCACGGCCGTGCCGGGCTCCAGCCAGGTCTTCATCGGCGGGGCGGTCGCCTACTCGGAGAAGATGAAGTCCGCCTGGGTGGGCGTCCCCCCGGACATCCTCGCGAAGCACAGCGCCGTGTCGTCCCAGACTGCGCTCGCCATGGCGGAGGGAGTCCGCGCCGCCTGCGGCGCCACGTTCGGCCTGTCCGTCACGGGCTACGCAGGCCCCGGTGGAGGCACGCCCGAGGACCCCGTGGGCACCGTGTACTGCGGCCTGTCCGGCCCTGGAATGGAGCCCCGCTGTGAGCGGATCTCGCTCGCGGGTGACCGGGACCGGGTCCGCATGTTCGCCGCATCCCACGTGCTGGAAATGTTGAGGTTGCACCTGCTCGCCGCCCCTGTGTCGCCATGAGTCGCTCCAAATCAAAGCGTCCCCGTCCTTCCGCCCTGGAAGCGCCGTCCACGGTGCCCCCGGCCCCCGCCACCGCGGGCGAACCCGTCCCGGCCACGCCCGAGTCCTCCGCGCCGCTCGCCAGCCCCACGGCGGCGACGGAATCCACCAGCCCCCCCACGTCGCCGGCCGGAGCAGGAGTGCATCCGGTGCGGAGCGCGGTGCGCCTGTGGCTGTCCGCCTACCGGGTGGAGGTGGTGCTGTTCCTCGTCGCGTTCGCGGTGCTGTCCAGCTTCAGCTCGCAGCGCTTCCTCCGGCAGAGCGCCGCGCCGCACTTCATCTACCAGGCGCAGTCCTGGCTGGAGGGACGGCTCGACGTGGATCCGCAGGTGTTGCCCAACCTGGAGGACTGGGCCTGCGTGCGGCTGGTGGACGGACAGAAGGTGCGGTGCGAGGGACGCCCGCTCCGCGATGACCGCTGGTTCGTCAGCTTTCCGTCCTTCCCCGCGGTCGTGATGCTTCCCTTCGTCGCGCTGCACGGCTACCAGTTCAACGACACGTCCTTCGGCGTCTTCGTGGGCGCGCTCGCGGTGGCACTCTTCTATTCGCTGCTGCGCTTCCTCGCGCAGGAAGGGGAGACGGAGCGCAACCGCGACGACAACGTGGTGTTGTCGCTGGTGCTCGCCTTCGGCACGCTGTTCTTCTACTGCGCCATCCGGGGCGAGGTCTGGTTCGGAGCGCAGGTGATGGGCGTGGCGCTCACGTGTCTGTACGTGCGCAACGCCGTCAAGGCGCGGCGCCCCGTGCTCGCGGGGCTCTTCTTCTCCATGGCAGTGCTCACCCGCACGCCGCTGGTGTTCGCGGGCCTCTTCTTCGTCCTGGAGGCGCTCTGCCCCGGGCCGGACCGGCTGGCCCAACTGAAGGCCCTTCCGACCGCGTGGAAGCCCGCCCTCCGCAAGCTCGTCCTCTTCGGCGCGGGGGCCGCGCCCCTCGCCGCGCTCGCTGCCGCGTACAACGTCTACCGCTTCGGCAAGCCCGGCGAGTTCGGCCACTCGTACCTCTTCAACAACCGGGTGAACGTCGACATCGACCGCTTCGGGCTCTTCAACATCGAGTACCTGTCGCGCAACCTCCAGGCCGCGTTCCTCAAGCTGCCCCAGGTGTCGCTGTCTCCGCCGCGGCTGTCGTACGACCCGCATGGGCTGACGCTGCTGCTCACGCTGCCCCTGTTGGTGTTCCTGCTGGTCCCCCGCACGCGTCCCCGTCTGCACTGGTCCCTGTGGCTGACCGTGGCGGTGTGCGCGCTGCCGGGCCTCTTCTACCAGAACACCGGTTACATGCAGTTCGGCTTCCGGTTCAGCCTGGACTACACGCCTTATCTGCTGTTGCTCTTCGCCATTGGCGGCTGGTCGCTGCGAAACCGCGCGGTGATCGCCGTGCTGGCGCTTGGCGTGCTGGTGAACTTCTGGGGCGCCGTGGCCTTTCGTGGCTACACGGAGTTCGTGCGGAACTGGTAGGCCTCCAGGCTCCGGCGGCTTGAATCCGCAGGGCCTCACCCGCACCTCAAGGGCGACATGCAACCTCCCACTGGCCAGCCCCCTCCAGGCAAGCGTTGGCACACCCGTGAGGACAGCGGCATCCGTCTGGATGCGGCGTTGCGCTGGTGGCACGACGACGAGCCCATCGAGCACCCGAAGATCATCGAACTCTTCAACGCCTCGCTTGTCCTGGATGACGACGGGCGCTACCAGCTCCGCATCGCCCCGGACTGGTGCTACGTCCAGGTGGAGGACGCGGCCTACGAGGTCCGCACCGTGGACATCACCCCGGACGAGCGTGTGTCCCTGCGTCTGAGCGACCGGACGGCCGAAGCCCTGGACCTGGGGTCGCTCCAGCTCACGCCGGACGGAGTCCTCACCTGCCGCGTGAAGCAGGGCAGGGCGAAGGCCCGCTTCTCTCGTGATGCGCAGTACCAGTTCGGCGAGATGCTGGAAGAGAGCCCCGAAGGGCATCTGGTGCTGCGCGCGGGCCAACGCCATTGGGAGGTCCCCCTCTCGCTGGATGCACTCCAGTCCGCGACCTAGGCCGCCGCGGAGTCCGCGGACGGCACGGTGGGCGCGGTGGCTCCCACCAGGTCGCGAGCAAGGGCCTCCAGGACGTCCGGGTGCTCGCGCAGCCACTCGCATGCCCGCTCGCGGCCCTGGCCGATGCGCTCACCCCGCAGGCTGAAGTGGCTGCCCGACTTCTCCACCACGCCCGCGCTCACGGCCAGGTCCAGCACCTCGGCGGCGCGGTGGATGCCCGTGCCGTAGAGCACGTCGAACTCCGCCTCCTGGAACGGAGGCGCCAGCTTGTTCTTCACCACCTTCACGCGGGCCCGTGAGCCCACCACCGCGTCGCCCTCCTTGAGGTTGCCCGTGCGGCGGATCTCCATCCGCACCGACGAATAGAACTTCAGCGCGTTGCCGCCCGTCGTCGTCTCCGGGTTGCCGAACATCACGCCAATCTTCATGCGGATCTGGTTGATGAAGATGATGCAGGTGCCGGAGCGGCTCACCGCGCCCGTGAGCTTCCGCAGCGCCTGACTCATCAGCCGCGCCTGGACGCCCATGTGCGCGTCACCCATCTCCCCTTCGATTTCCGCGCGGGGGACCAGCGCCGCCACCGAATCCACCACGATGAGGTCCACGGCGCCCGAGCGCACGAGGTGCTCGGTGATTTCGAGCGCCTGCTCCCCGGTGTCCGGCTGTGCCACGAGCAGTTCCTCCGTACGCACCCCCAGCTTGCGCGCGTAGGACAGGTCCAGCGCGTGCTCCGCGTCGATGAAGGCCGCGACGCCTCCCACGGCCTGCACCTGCGCGATGGCATGCAGGGTGAGGGTCGTCTTGCCGGAGGACTCGTTGCCGAACAGCTCCACCACGCGCCCTCGCGGATAGCCCCCCACGCCCAGCGCCCGGTCCAACCCCACCGAGCCCGTGGGAATGACCGCCACTTTCTGCTCAGGTGCGTCCGCGCCGAGCGTCATCACCGCGCCCTTGCCGAACTGCTTCTCGATGGACGCCACCGCCGCCGCCACTGCCTTCAACTTCTCCGTCAGCCTGCTCATCTCGTCTGCCTCCCTCGCCGCCCTGCGGGCTGGATGCCTTGGCGGTGGGTAGAGCAACGCGCATGCCGTGCGGGCTTCCAGGCGGAAGGGCCTGCAAGGGCGTCCAGGTTCGCCAGAGCCGTCCGAACTGGCGGAGCGGCGTGGCTGTCTCCCATGCGCTGAGAAGGCGCAAAGGTGCGGGCATCTCCGCATAAGCAGACACAAGGGGACGTGACAGTCCGGCTTGATGGGATGGAAGGCTTTGCGTTGAAACCCTGGCGCGTCGGCGTGACATCTCCTCTCGTGAATACGACCCGTGAGAACCTTCCCCATGTGGTCATCCTGGGAGGCGGCTTCGGCGGCCTCTACGCGGCCCGGTACCTGCGAAAGGCAGGGGTTCGCGTCACGATGGTGGACCGTCACAACCACCACCTCTTCCAGCCGCTGCTGTACCAGGTGGCCACGGCGACACTGAGTCCCAGCGACATCGCCGCGCCACTGCGAGCGATGCTCGGACGCAATCACGTCCAGGTGCTGCTCGTGGAAGTCACTGGCGTGGACACCGCGCGCAAGCACGTCCTCCTGGCGGACGGTGAGCTGGCATACGACTTCCTCATCGTCGCCACCGGAGCGACGCACTCGTACTTCGGCAATGACGCCTGGTCGCGACACTCGATGGGATTGAAGACCGTCGAGGACGCGCTGGAGATCCGCCGCCGAGTGTTGCTCGCCTTCGAGCAGGCCGAGCGCGAACCGGACCCCGAGCGCCGCCGCGCGCTGCTCACCTTCGCCATCATTGGCGCGGGTCCCACGGGCGTGGAGCTGGCGGGGGCGCTGGCGGAGATCAGCCGCAATTCATTGTCGGGTGACTTCCAGAACATCGACCCTCGGGATGCGCGCGTCATCCTCATCGAGGGAATGGACCGCGTGCTCCCCACCTATCCCGAGAACCTCTCGGCGGAGGCCCGCAGGGTGCTGGAGGGGCTCGGCGTCGAGGTCCGTACGGGCACCCGGGTCACGAACATCGACGCAGTGGGCGTGGACATGGGGCCTGAACATCTGGCGGCCCGCACGGTGCTATGGGCCGCGGGGGTGGAGGCCTCGCCCGTGGCCCGTTCGCTCGGCGTGACGCTGGACAGGGCAGGGCGCGTGCCGGTGACGCCGGAGCTCACCGTGCCCGGGCATCCCGACATCTTCGTCGTCGGCGACCTGGCGCTCGTGAATCAGGAGGACGGAAGCGCGGTCCCGGGAGTGGCGCCCGCGGCGATGCAGGAGGGCAAGCACGCGGTGCTCAACCTCCGCCGCCAGCTCGCGGGCCAGCCCATGCAGCCCTTCCGCTACTGGGACCGGGGAACCTACGCGGTCATCGGCAGAGGCCATGCCGTGGGCGTGGCCTTCCGCCGTGTGAAGCAATCCGGCTTCGTCGCCTGGTTGGCCTGGCTCTTCATCCACATCACCTTCCTCATTGGCTTCCGAAGCAAGCTGGCCGTGCTGCTCAATTGGGCATACGCGTACCTGACCTTCGGCAGGTCCGCGCGCATCATCACCGGCCCCGCTCCCCGTCTGGAGGAGCGGAGCGTGCAGCCGCTGCTCCCGAGTGCAGAGTCAGCCGTTGTCGGCGGAGAACCCCCGGCTCCCGCCGTTCTCGGAAGCCTGGTGCCTGACAGGAGAGGCGCGGGGTAACGCATTCACCGCGCCCCGGGTATTGGCGTGGAGCCAGCCCCGGCGGTCCAGCATCCGGCAGTCGACGGCGAGCCGCATGTCCTCGTTCTCGATGCGTGCGTGTCCCTCCAGGTCCGCGCGCGTCAGCGCGAGCTTGAGGATGCGGTCATGTGCTCGGGCGGACAGGCCGAATTGAGTGACCGCGCGCTTCAGCTCAGCCTCCGCCTTCGGTGTCAGCACGCAGTAGCGGCGCAGCAGATGCGAAGGCATCTGGGCATTGCAGTGCACCCCTGGCATCTCGTGGAATCGGGCGCGCTGCCGTTCGCGCGCGGCCTCGACTCGCTGCCGGTAGTACTGGCTGGGCAGTTCCTGACTCTTCTCGGCGAGATGGTGGTACTCCACCGGCCGCGTCTGCACGGTGATGTCGATGCGGTCCAGCAGCGGCCCGCTGATGCGCGAGTGGTAGCCGAAGATGCGGTGCTCGAGGCAGGTGCACGTGTGCCCGGGGACGTTGAAGTAGCCGCACGGGCAGGGGTTCATCGCCGCCACCAACATGACCCGGCAGGGATAGGTGATGTGCTGGGTGGCCCGTGCCAGGTGGATGGCGCCTTCCTCCAGAGGCTGGCGCAGCACCTCCAGCACGTTCTTGCGGAACTCCGGTAGCTCATCGAGGAACAGCACGCCGTGATGGGCCAGGGACAGCTCGCCGGGACGGGCCATGGGGCCACCTCCCACGAGTCCCGCATCGGACAGCGTGTGGTGGGGCGCGCGAAACGGACGCTCGCGGATCAACGCCTGCTCGTCTCCCAGCAGGCCCTGGATGGAGTAGACCTTCGTGACCTCCAGCGCCTCGTCGAAGGACAGCTCGGGCAGGATGCCTGGCAGCCGTCGCGCCAACATCGTCTTGCCCGACCCTGGAGGCCCGGCCATCAGGATGTTGTGGCCACCCGCCGCCGCCAGCTCCAAAGCCAGCTTCAGCTCCGGCTGCCCCCGCACATCGGCCATGTCCGCGGTAGCGGTGCGAGTACCGCTCACCGAGGTCCCCGTGCGCGTCAGCGGCGTCAGCGGGGCCTTGCCGGTGAGGTGCCCCACGGCCTCCTTCAGGTGGGCCACGGACAGCACCTGGATGCCCTCCACCAGTGCTGCCTCCGCCGCGTTGGCTGCCGGCACCATGACGCCCTGGAAGCCGCCATTCCGGGCAGCCACGGCAAGCGGAAGCACCCCTTTGATGGCCTTGATGGAGCCATCCAACGACAGCTCTCCGCCAAAGAGGTACCGCTCCAGCGGTTCTTCCTCCATCAACCGCGCCGCCGCGAGGACGCCCAACGCGATGGGCAGCTCGAAGGCCGCCCCTTCCTTGCGGATCTCCGCGGGCGCCAGGTTGACCGTGATCCGCTTCTGCGGAAGGTCGAAGCCCGCGTTCTTCAGCGCGGAGACCACCCGGACCTTCGACTCCCGGGCTGCTCCCTCCGGCAGTCCCACGACGTTGAAGTAGGGCAGCCCGAGGGCCATGTCGACCTCGCACTCCACCACCACCGCGTCGATGCCCATCAATGCCCCCGACCGCACCCTTGCCAGCATCGTCTCCCCCTTCCAACCCGTACGGAGGAGGGGAGAGCAATGCCCGTACCGGCGCGCTCTCCTCACAGACAGCCCGCCGCGGCCATCCCACGCGGCAGACGTCGGGTCCCAAGCAGGGACATGGGGGCCTGAAAAGAAGAAGCCCGCTGGCGTCGGAACGCCAGCGGGCTTCGGATGGAATCGGTGACGGCGTGTCCGCGCGTCAGCCCTGACGGAAGAAGTGGATCAGGGAGTCGGCGGGGCAGGGGGCGCGGGCGGTGCACCGTCCGGCGAGTTCAGCGTGCCCTGGATGACCGCGTTCTGGGGAAGCTCGGTGGCCATGCCCAGGATCTTCGCTCCCGCGGCACGGGCGCCATCCAGCGCCACCACCAGCTTGCCGTAGTTCGCCGCGTCGTCCGCCATGAAGAAGACGACCTTCTCGTCCGGCTTCTTGGCGTTCAGCATCCGCTTGAGGCGGGCGATGTAGTCCGAAGCGGGGATCTGCTCCGTGTTGATGGAGTAGGCGCCGCTCTTGTCCACCTGCACGACGATCTGCTGATCATCGGGCTCCGGCGGCGGCTGGTTCTCCTCCACCTCCGTCTCCGGGACGCGGACGAGGATGTCCTTCTCCAGGAGGGGCGTCACCACCATGAAGATGATGAGGAGCACCAGCACCACGTCCACCAGGGGCGTGACGTTGATCTCCGAGTTCGGCGCGGACGCGGGCTTGACCCACTGACGCTGCTTGTGTCCTCGGGACATTACTTCTTCTCCTCCACACCCAGGGCGATCTGCTTCGCCTTCGCCTTGCGGGCGGTGTCCAGCACCTTGCGCACGTCGCCCACGTTCAGGGCGTTGTCGCCCTTCAGGAGGATCTTCTTGCCTGGATCCTTCACCAGCTCCGCGGCGATCTTCTCCTGGAGACCCTTCTCGTCGACCTCATCGTTCTCCACGAACATCTTCTTGTCCGGGGTGATGGAGAGGATCAGCGGATCGGCGTCCGTCTTGCCTTCTTTTTCAATCTCCGTGGCCTTGGGCAGCTCCACGGACTTGCCGCGCTGGAGCATGGGCGTCACGACCATGAAGATGATGAGGAGCACCAGCACCACGTCCACCAGCGGCGTGACGTTGATCTCGCTCTTGATGCCCCCTTTGGGGCCTGCTGACATTCCCATGCGTGCACCTGTTTCCGGGAAGGAACGCCCACCCCGGGGCAGCGCGGCTTCTCAGCCGGACCGCCCTCATGGGTGGGGACGTCCCAGGGTGGGGCTACGACTAGGCCGCGTGCGACGAACCGCCGCCCACGTGCCGAGCCACCACGTCCAGGAACTCGTTGGAGGACTCGGAGATGTCCACGGAGCGGGCATCCACCCAGCCCTGCAGGAAGTTGTAGGCCATGACCGCGGGGATCGCCACGAGCAGACCGAACGCCGTGGTGATGAGCGCCTCGGAGATACCGGCGGAGATCGTCGCCAGACCGCCGGAGCCCGCCGCCGCCATCAGCTGGAAGGCGTTCACGATACCCATCGTGGTGCCCAGCAGACCGACGAACGGCGCCGTGGAACCGACCGTGGCCAGCAGGCCCAGGCCGCGCTTGAGGCTCTGCACCTCGCGCTGCGCCTGGCGCTCCAGCGCGCGGGCCACGGACTCCACCGCCAGGTCCTTGTTCCCAGGGGTGATCCGGTACGCCGTCAGGCCGGAGTTGATCACGCGGCCCAGGTGGCCCACGTCCTTGCCCAGGTTGGTGTTCGCCGCGGTGGTCAGGTCGCCCTTCGCGAGGATCGCGCCCATCTTGGCGGCGAAGTTGCGGCTGTCCGAGCGGGTCTTGCGGAAGACGATGACCCGCTCCGCCATGACGACCAGCGACGCCACCGACATGATGGCGAGGGTGAAGATGATCATGCGGGCGAAGAGGCCCGTGTGGTGCCAGATATCAAGCAGGGTAAATTGCATGGCTGTGGAGCGCTCCTCCTCACGAGCGCGAGGTGATGTTCGGCGGACTGCTCAAGCGGGGCTGCCTGCTTTTGATCAGCGCGGCAGCTTCAGGTTGAAGTTGAACGTGTACTGCACTTCGACCGGCCTGCCCTGGAACGTGACCGGCTTGTAGCGTGAGGCGGTGAGCACGTCCATCACGGCCTGCTCCATGTGAGGGAGCGGCTTGATCGTGCGGCAGCGCTCGACCTTTCCCTCGGTCGTGATCACGCACTTCACGATCATCAGACCCTGCACGCGCGCCTCGAGGGCCTCACGCGTATAGGACACCTCCGGACCCGCGATCTTCTCGGGACGCGTCATGCCCTGGCCGAACGCCAGCACGTCCGTGCCCGTTCCACCCAGCTGACCGCCCACCACGCCGCCGATCACGCCACCCACCACGCCACCCACCACACCGCCCGCGACGCCACCCTCCACGCCACCCTCGACCTCGGACTCACTCGCCTCGGGCTCGTCAGGCTCGGGCGGGGTCTCCGTCTCCTGCGGCTTCTGCTGAGGGATCTCCTTCGGCTGCACGATCACGTCCTTGGGCTTCTTGGGCGTGACCTTCTTCTCCGTCTTCGGCTTCGACGCCGGGGGAGGCGGCGGAGGCGGCGGAGGCGGCGGAGCCATCGTGGCCTTCAGCGTGACCTCGACCTCCTTCTCCTCCACGGGAGGCGGACGCGTGGAGAGATAGGCCACAAGACCCAGCAGGCCAACGTGGAGCAGCGTGGAAACGCCAGCACCCACGCCGAAGCGCGACCTGGGTCCTTGGCCGCGGTCAAGGACTGAATCGAACATGCACGTAACTCCTCTTCACCAGTGGACTACCCGTCCCCGCCATGCCCGGATTGAAGGGCGGCCACCATACAGAAAAGGGTTCCGGGTTCAAGCAACCGTGTCTGGCGCCGCAATCGTGATCGGCCAATGCCCCACTGGTCACCAAAAAGCAACGGTCTATTGACAACTGCTTGACCTCGGATATTTTCCCAAGTCATTTTCGGTTGCAGCCCACCTTGGAGGGGTTAGGTATGCAAGTGAAACAAGTACTTCGGGAAACCGGAGTCGTCCTTGCTGCGGGTCTGTTGTACGGATCCGCAGCTTTCGCGCAGTCCAGCGTCATCATCGGCACTGTCATCAACACTGAAGACAAGAAGCCGGCTGCAGATGTCGTTGTGACCGCCACCTCGCCCAACCTGCAGGGCGAGCAGACCGTGGTTACTGACGCACAGGGTAACTACCGTATTCCCCAGCTCCCGCCGGGCACGTATACGTTGCGGTTCGAAAAGGAGTCGTTCAAGCCTTTCGCCCGCCCTGAAATCCAGCTGCTGCTCAACCGTACCATCCGCGTGAACGTGGAGCTGCTCCCTGAGAGCTTCTCGTCGACGGAGACCATCGTTGGCGCCCCGCCGACGATCGACGTCGGTTCGACGAACCAGGGCGTCAACGTTGATCAGGAGTTCATCAAGCGCATCGCGGTGGCCCGTCCGGTCGGCAAGGGCGGCGCGACGCGCTCGTTCGAGTCCCTGGCCGAGCTCGCCCCGGGCGCCCAGTCCGATCAGTACGGCGTGTCCATCAACGGCACGACCTCGCCTGAGAACGGCTACGTGGTGGACGGTCTGTCCACGAACGACCCGGCCTTCGGCGTGAACGCCAGCCCGCTGAGCATCGAGTTCGTGCAGGACGTGAACATCATCACCGGCGGTTACATGCCGGAGTTCGGTCGCTCCACGGGCGGTGTGATCAACGCGGTGACCCGGTCCGGTTCCAACGAGTTCCACGGCTCCGTGTTCGCCAACTGGACGCCGGGCTTCGCGGAAGGCAACCGCAAGCTGGTCATTGAGGACGGCACCACGATCACCGGCCTGAACGCCTTGAGCAACCTGGGCGACTTCGGCGCCACCCTCGGTGGTCCGATCCTCAAGGACAAGCTCTGGTTCTTCGCCGGCTTCGCTCCGTCGTTCCAGCGCTACGAGCACACCCGTGCGCTCAACGCCTTCACGCTGGATGACGACGGCGCGGTGGCGAAGGATGCGAACGGCTTCAGCGTCGTCCAGCAGATCCCGGGTTCCGAGCGGACGTACTTCGCGGACTCCCGCACGATCCAGTTCATGGGCAAGCTGACGTACCTCATCAACCAGGACCACAACGTGTCGTTCGCCCTGAACGGCACCCCGACCGTGTCGGGTGGTCTGGGCAAGCTGCAGATCAGCCCCCGCTCGGGTGGTCTGCCGGCGGCGCAGAACTCGCGCCCTGAGGACATCGGCCAGACTGAGAACCGCGCCAACACCACGGCGCTCGCTCTCAAGTACGCCGGCGCCTTCATGGACAAGAAGGTCCTGGTCGACGCCAACCTCGGTTGGTTCCACCAGACCGCTGGTACGCCTCCTGCGGACGGCAGCGCCATCGGCTCGACGGACGGCCTGGCGGGCTACTCGCTGGCCATGTACACGCGTCGTCGCCCGATCACCACGTTCGAGAACGTCCCCAACGCCGCGGAGTACTGCGGCACGACGGCGGCCGAGCAGGCCGTTCGTTGCCCGGCGACGAACTACTACGTGGGCGGCCCCGGCTTCATGTCCGAGGCGACGCTGGATCGCTACCAGATCAACGCCAAGGCCACGTACCTGCTGAACGCCCTGGGCACGCACGTGTTCAAGGCGGGCGTGGACACGGAGTTCCTGACCTTCGATCAGAAGAAGGCCTACTCCGGTAGCGTGTTCCTCCAGGAGGCTGGTGCCGCGAGCGATGTGCAGCTCAACGGCGTGACCCGCCGCATCTGGTCGGACAACCGTCGCTACGGCTACCAGACGGCCCCGGACACCCCGGTGTTCGAGACCCTGCAGCAGTCGTCCACGAGCGGCACCACCATCGGTGGCTTCCTCCAGGACAGCTGGTCCATCGCCAACCGCGTCACGCTGAACCTCGGCGTGCGCTACGACGTGCAGAACATGTACGGCGGCGACGGCAACCTGGCGCTGAAGCTGGCCAACCAGTGGTCGCCCCGCATCGGCGCCGTGGTGGATCCGTTCGCCAACGGCCGCGCGAAGCTGTTCGTGAACTTCGCTCGCTACTACGAGCAGGTTCCGCTCAACATGATGGACCGCGCCTTCCCGGGTGAGCGTCGCTTCAGCGCGCGTCGCTACCTGACGGAGCCGGGGTCGGATGTTCCGGGCTGCGACCCGTCCACGCTGGAAGGCCAGCGCGGCAACTGCTCGGATCGCCAGTACATCGTGCCCCGCGCCGAGGCCACGCTGAACTCCAACCAGTACTTCAGCGGTGGTCTGGTGCAGAGCGAGCCGGTCGATCCGGACATCCAGCCCCAGTCTTCCGACGAAGTCGTGGTCGGCGGTGAGTACGAGCTCCTGGCGAACACCCGCATGGGCGCGACGTACACGCACCGCAACATGGGCAAGGTCATCGAGGACATGAGCCGCGATGACGGCAACACGTACTTCCTCGGTAACCCTGGCAGCGGCTTCGCCAAGGAGTTCCCGACGCCCGTGCGTGACTACGACGCGGTCACCGTCTACCTGAACCGCACGTTCACGGAAGGCTGGCTGGCGCAGGCGAGCTACACGTGGTCCCGCCTGTACGGCAACTACCCCGGTCTGTTCCGCCCGGAGAACAACCAGCTCGACCCGAACATCCTCGCGGACTTCGACCTGGTGGCCCTCCTGAACAACCGCACGGGTCTGCTGCCCTTCGACCGCACGCACGCCATCAAGGTGTTCGGCGCCAAGGAGTTCAACATCTCCAACGCGCTGTCGGCGAGCATCGGTCTGTCCTACCGTGGCAACTCCGGTACGCCCATCAGCTACCTCGGCGCGTACCCGGGCTACGGCCAGGATGGGACGTTCATCCTGCCGCGCGGCAGCGGCGGTCGCTCCCCGTGGATCAACAGCATCGACTCCAACGTGGGCGTGAACTACCGCGTGAGCAAGGACAGCGTGGTGTCCTTCACCCTGGACGTGTTCAACCTCTTCAACTTCCAGGGCGTGGAGAGCGTCGACGAGTCCTACACCTTCGAGCAGGTGCTCCCGGTGTACGACGCGAAGACCAACACGCCGGGCTCCGTGGCGGACCTGCCCACTGCTGACAGCGCGGGCAACGTGCCGGCGGCGGCGGGTGGCAAGCTGGCCTACGAAGACGTGAACCAGAACTACAAGAACCCGGACCGTTACCAGGCGCCGCGGCAGATCCGCTTCGGTGTTCGGTACACGTTCTAACCACCCGACCACGTGAGGAAGATCAGCAAAATGCGCAAGAGCATTCTTTCAACGCTGGTGATGCTGACGGCCGCGGGCAGCCTGACCGCCTGCGATGTCGAGCAGCCGAGTCCCGGGTGCATCGTCCAGGACGCGAGCTTCGCGAACTGGTGGGCGAAGTATGACGTCGTGAGCGGCCCGACCCGTGCGGATGGCACTGCCTGCACCGCGGCCGAGGCGCTCGAAGTGGGTGACAACCTGGGCGTGTGGAAGTTCGCGGACCCGAAGACGGGGAGCAACATCCTCGTGGTTCGGCCGCAGTACATGGCCCGGCTGGGATCGTCGGACGCGAACAACACGTTCGACAGCCTCCAGGTCACCGGTGGCCTGAGCGCGGACACGACGGACGACTTCTGCCTCGCGCCGGAGTTCAACACCGCCACCGTGAACCCCACGCAGGCCGGTGTGACGTCGAACATCTCCTACACGCTGAAGAACGTGAAGGTGTACTCGTCGCCCAGCTCTCCCGGCACCCAGATGTCGGGTGAAGTGACGTTCGTGCGGAATGGCTGCACCTCCACGTACGTCATGCGTGCGGTGTGGCCGGCGACCCCGTGCGATCCTCGCGCGGACCAGTCGGATCCGGACGAGGGCTTCGCCAACTGCGGCTCGGGCTCGGGTATCAACCCGGACTTCGCGCTGCAGTGCGAGCAGGTCCCGGACCGCTTCCTGCTGGGCTACTTCTGCGACCCGGACGAGGATCCGGACTGCGTCGAGGGCCGCTGCGTCCCGTCGGAGAGCATCCCGTCGTTCAAGTAGTCGGCACTGACCGACCCTGAAGGCCAACGCGGCCCCGGCAGCCCCTCCCCCACGCGGGAGTGGCGGTCCGGGGCCGCGCTGTTGTTAGGTGTCTGGAATCCACTGTTGGGAGGACCATGGAGGGCCGTTACGAACTCATCGAGCACGTCTGCTCACTGCTGGCGGACGAAGCAGGGACGCTCCGCAAGGAGGCGCCCTACCGGGTCGCGCTCTGCTACCCGAGCCCCTACCACGTGGGCATGAGCTCGCTGGGCTACCAGGCCATCTACCGGGAGGTGCATGAGCACGCGGGCGCGACCGCCGAGCGTGTCTTCCTTCCCGATGATGTCGAGACATACAAGAGAACACGGACGCCATTGTTTACCTGGGAATCCCAGGCACCCGTGTCTAGCTTTGAAATGCTTGCCTTTTCAGTCGCCTATGAATTGGAGCTTTCAGGGTTGTTCACGATGTTGGATTTGTCTGGTTTGCCGGTTCTTTCATCGGAACGGGATGCCAGACATCCGCTGGTGGTGGCGGGCGGCCCGCTGACGTTCTCCAACCCGGATCCGCTGGAGCCCTTCGTGGACGTGCTCGTCCAGGGGGAGGCGGAGGACTTGATCCACGTGCTGCTGGAGGCCGCCGCCTCCATGGAGCGCGAGGCGCTGCTGGATCACCTGGCGAAGGTCCCCGGCTTCCGGGTGCCCGGGCGGGGTGGGACGCGCTACCACGTGGCGAAGGCGACGGACGCCCGGCTGCCAGCGCGCACGCAGATCATCACGCCCCACACGGAGCTCCGGTCGATGTTCCTCATCGAGCCGGAGCGGGGCTGTTCCCGTGGCTGCCACTACTGCGTCATGCGCCGCACCACGAATGGCGGCATGCGCACGGTGCCTCCAGAGCGCATCCTGTCCCTCATCCCGGAACATGCGAAGCGCGTGGGGCTGGTGGGCGCGGCGGTGACGGACCACCCGCGCATCGTGGAGCTCCTGCGCACCATCGTGGACTCCGGGCGTGAGGTGGGCGTGTCCTCCCTGAGAGCGGACCGGCTCACGCAGGAGTTGGTGGATCAGCTCCGGCGGGGTGGGGCGATGAGCCTCACTGTGGCCGCGGACGGGGCGTCCCAGAAGATGCGGGACCTGGTGGACCGCAAGCACTCCGAGGAACAGATTGTCCGCGCCGCGCGGTTCGCGCGCACGGCGGGCATGAAGCAGCTCAAGGTCTACAACGTGGTGGGCCTGCCCCATGAAGAGGACGCGGACATCGACGAGCTGATCCGCTTCACCACGGAGCTGTCGCGCATCCTGCCGGTGGCGCTGGGGGTCGCGCCCTTCGTGGCCAAGCGCAACACGCCGCTGGACGGGGCGCCCTTCGCGGGGCTGCGCGAGGTGGAGAACAAGCTGGAGCGGCTGCGCAAGGGCCTGCGGGGGCGGGCGGAGGTGCGGCCCACGTCCGCGCGCTGGGCCTGGGTGGAGTACATGCTGGCCCAGTGCGGTCCGGAGGCGGGGCTCGCGGCCATGGACGCCTGGCGCGCGGGGGGCAGCTTCGCCGCGTGGAAGAGGGCCTTCAAGGAGCGCGGGTGCGAGCCGTACATGGCCCGCCGGGTGGAGGACGGGCGGCGCCAGCCCACGGTGTGGCCCATCGTGCCGGGCCGCCCGCCGCCCCAGCCGTCCGCCGCCTGACGGGGCCCGCAAAGGCCGTATTCGCCGGGCTCCGCTTTCGCTAGAAGATGGGCAGCGGGGCCGATGGCCGGCACTCGCATGGCCTCGGAGAGCATCTGGTGAGCACGCAGCGGGTGGAAAAGTCGTGGCAGAAGACGGGCCTCAAGGACTACTCGACGGAGGCCCTGCTGAGCACGCTGGGGCACTACGGCATCCCGGTGGGTGAAGAGGACTACCGCAAGCTGGCGGAGTCCGCCTATCCGCTCGGCATCGCCCAGCAGTGGGCGGCGAAGTGGAAGGGCACCGGCCCCTTCAAGGACTACGTCGTGGCCGCGGCCGTGGAGCTGTGGCGCCGGTGGATGCCGGACCGCGTGTCCCCGCAGGACTTCACGCAGGGGCTGGCGACGCTGATGCAGGTGCTCGTGCACAAGCTCAACGGCGCGAAGGAGGCCCCGGTGGCCTCCTCCTTCGAGCACGTGAAGGCCCTGCGCTCGAAGCTGACGGTGGATGACAAGGGCGCGCTGCCCCAGCCGTTCCTCCAGGAGGCGCTGGCGCCCTTCTCGGAGAAGGACGCGGAGCTGTTCGACAGCCTGGCGGAGTCGCTGGCCGCGCAGGGGCACCTGGACGACGCCTCGGCGTTCGCCGACGTGGAGGAGTTCCTGCTGCCCGACCGGCGCGGCATCTCCCAGGCGGTGGTGCGCGCCGCGAAGGGCGAGCGCGAGCCCGCCATCCAGGACCTCAAGAACCTCATCCACGACATGGCTCGCGCGCCCATCTCGCGCCTGCTGGCGGTGGACGGCCTCATCCACCTGCAGGCGTGGATTGACGCGTCCGTCGAGGGCCGCGGCCTGCTGGCGGAGGCGGAGAAGGCCAACGACATCCACCTGGCGCTGGACCTGGTGCCCCGCCTGGAGCACGTCTTCAAGCAGCAGAACGACCGGTCCGCGCTCCTGGAGCTGATGGGCACGCAGGAGCGGCTGGAGGCCCTGCACGACAAGATGCACCCGGGCCACCGGGCGCACCGTCACCAGCACGCGCAGCCGCAGCGCCGCCGCTAATCGGCTGGGCTTCAGGTCCCCGTGCGCCGGGGGCTCCGGGCTTCCGGGGCCTCGGGCGCCGCGGGTTCGCTGGCCGCGGCGGGCGTCGCGCCTTCCGCGTCCGGCGTGCCGGGCTTTACGTCAGGCTTCTCTGGCGCCGCGCGCTTGAGCTTCACGGTGGTGACGCCGGGCACTCCTTCCGCCACGTCCCGCACGGGCACGACCGCGCCCACGGTGGTGTAGCGGATGGCGCCCGTCTGGGTGAAGGCGTGCTTGAGGGCGTACTCGCGGGCGCGGGGGAGGAACCACTCGCGCACCCGGGGCAGGGGCAGGGCGTGCAGCTCCCCCTGCGTGAGGAACACGTACAGCATCAGGTCCGCGCCGCTGTAGAGGAAGCAGCCCGGCGTGTCCTTCTCCAGGTTGGAGATGAGCTCGAAGAAGTAGCGGCGGCGGGTGGCCTGGCGGTCGCCCTTCACTTCGATGCCGCGCACCTCTCCGGAGGGCAGCTCCCAGAGCAGGTCCACGCCCCGGTGCTGGAAGCGCGGGTCCAACTGCACGTCGTGCACGCGCGACCCGGGCTCCGTCTCCAGGAGCCACGCGCGGGCGTGCTGCACGGCCCGGTCGGCCGCGCCCTGCACGCCCCTCATGCTGAAACTGCGGCCTCCCATCGCGGCTAGCGGCGCAGCTCGACGCCCGAGGCCACGAGCTGAATCTCGCGGGGCTTGCCGTCGGTGCCGCGGGGGACGATTGCGCCCTCGGCCTCGTAGTGCTTCGCGTGGGCGTCGCTCAGCTCCGCGACCTTCACCACGCCCTCCACGCGCGCCTGCGAACCCGCGGAGTCCAGCGGGACGAAGAAGCCGTAGTCCTTGAACGTCACGCGCACGCCGGGGCTCTTGGCGTCCTGGGCCAGCTCCATCCAGCAGCCCTTCTTCTCACACGCCTTGCGCACCTGGCCCTCCACGCGCACGACCTTGCCGTCGTGGGCCTGGGGCTTCGCGAGCAGCTCCGCCAGCTTCACCGTCTTCTCGCCCTTGAGGGGCTCGCCGCGGGTGAGCGTCCAACCGGTGTCGGCGGCCTTCGCGGCCTCGGGCGCCTTCGCCTCGGCGGGGTGGTGGCAGTCGCTCGCCGCGGCTTCGGCCTTGGACGCTTCCGCGGCCTTGGCGGCGGGCTTGGGCGTCTTGTCCGCCGCGAGGGCCACGAGGGGCGCGGCGACCAGCAACACGAGGGCGGTGCGGAGCATGTGCATGCCCGTTCGCTTAGCCCAGGTTTCCGGGGCCCGGCAAGGCACCCCTTCCATCCTCGCGACTTGTCCCGCACACTCGGCGCGAGGTGCGCATGAAGGTCACCATCCCCGCTCCCAACCGCCGGTTGGGCACATTCGAATGGCTCGGGCTCGTCGGGCTCGGGGGGCTGCTCGTGGGGCGCTACGTCCCCGTGGCCCGCATCATCCCGTTCTGGGGCTGTGTGCTGCGCGAGCACACGGGCTGGCCCTGCCTGGGCTGTGGGCTCACCCGCGTGGCGGACCGCGTCGCGCACTTCAACATCCCGGGGGCGTGGGAGGCCAACCCCCTGGGCACCGTGTGCGCGCTGCTGTTCGCGCTGGCCGCGGTGGCGACGGTGCTGCACTTCCTCTTCGCGCTGCCCATCCCGGAGGTGGAGCTGGAGGAGCGCGAGTGGCGGTGGGTGCGCATCGCGTTCCCGCTGGTGTTGCTGTTCAATTACGCCTACGTCGTGGTGCACACCCGTTTCCCGCACCTGCTGTCCTGAAGGGCGGGACCCTGTCCTCTTCCGTGCTCTCCGCCTTCCTCCTGCTGGGCTACCTCTGCGGCTCCATCCCCTTCGGCGTGCTGCTGACGCGGTGGTTTCGTGGGGTGGACGTGCGCGCCAGCGGCAGCGGCAACATCGGCGCCACCAACGTCACGCGCGTCGCCGGCAAGAAGCTGGGCGCGGTGGTGCTGCTGCTGGACGCGCTCAAGGCCGTGCTGCCCGTGGCGCTGGCCGTGCACTACCTGCCCGGGGACGCGCGAGCGCACGCGCTGGTGGGGCTGGCCGCGGTGCTGGGGCACGTGTACCCGGTGTGGCTCAAGCTCCAGGGCGGCAAGGGCGTGGCCAGCGCGCTGGGCGTGCTGGTGGTGCTGGTGCCCAAGGCGGCGCTCGCGGGGGCCATCATCTACGGGCTGGTGGTGGCCCGGTGGCGCGTGAGCTCCGTGGGCTCGCTGTCCGCGGCGGTGGTCGCCATCGCCACCGCGTTCCTCACCGCGCCCTCCCGCGAGTACGTGCTGCTCACCGCGGGGCTATTCGTCCTGATGCTCTGGACGCACCGGAGCAACCTCCTGCGACTCGCCCGCCGCACTGAACACCGGCTTTGAGCCGGGGGGCAGCGACGGGGCGCGGTAGCCCAGCAGCGTGCAGGGGATGGGGCCGTTCCACACGTCGCGGCGGGCCATGGGGCGCGAGTGGAAGGCGCTCTCGAAGGCGGGGTTGCCGGACAGCACCCAGACACGCCAGCCCGGCAGCGCGCGCAGCGAGTCGCCCAGCTTGAAGTAGAAGGTCTTCATGCCCTTCTGGCCGCCGGAGCCGAGCCGGTCGCCATAGGGCGGGTTGGTGAGGACGAGCCCGCCGCCTTCGGGCAGGGGCGGGAGCTTCGTCGCGTCGCCCTCCGCGAGCTGGATTTCCTCGCCCAGTCGCGCGGCCTTCACGTTGCGGTCCGCGGCCTCCAGGGCCTCGTCGCTCTTGTCGAAGCCGAGGATGGGGACCTCCACCTTGCGCTCGTTGCGTCGCGCGTCCGCGCGCAGGTCCGCGAGCAGCTCCTTCGCGCGCGTGCCCAGGTGCGGCCAGCGCTCCACCGCGAAGCCCCGGTTGATGCCCGGGGCCCGCTTGCGCGCGATGAGCGCTCCTTCGATGACGATGGTGCCCGAGCCGCACATGGGGTCCACCAGCGCCTCCGTGCCGGTGTAGCCCGCCGCGCGCAGCAGGGCCGCGGCCAGGTTCTCCTTCAGGGGCGCGGGGGTGGGGCGCACGCGGTAGCCGCGCCGGTGCAGCGGGTCACCGCACAGGTCCAGGGAGAGGGACAGCTTCTCCTTCACCAGGTGCGCCACCACGGACACGTCCGGGTTGCGCGTGTCCACGTCCGGCCGCGAGCCCAGCTTGTCGCGCAGGCGGTCCACGATGGCGTCCTTCACCTTCAGGGCCACGAAGCCTGAGTGCGCGTGCTCGGTGTCCTTCAGGTTCGCGTCCACCGCGAACGTCACGTTCGTGGTGAGGTGCTCCTCCCACGGGACGCTGGCGACGGCGTCGTAGAGCCCCTGGGCACCCTTCGCTTCGAACTCGCCCAGTGGATAGAGCACGCGCATGCCGATGCGGGACCAGAGGCAGACGTTGAGGGCCTCGTCGAGCGAGGCCATGAAGCGCACGCCGCCGCGGTCCTGGCGGATGCGCTTCGCGCCAAGCTCCTTCAGCTCCTCGGCGAGCAGGTCCTCGGTGCCGCGTGCGGCGGTGACGAATAGGGCAAGACGTTCAGCCATGGTGCCCCGCCCTTAGACGACCCGGGGGCGATTGGGAACTGCTCAGGTGGCCACGACCTCGTACATCGTGAAGGTGGCGTCCTCCTGGGACGCGCTGGCCCCCTTGGCTCGCTGGAAGTCCTCGGACTGGAAGTAGGCCCGCATGGCGTCCCGGTCCTTCCACCGCGTGACGAGCAGGATTTCAGGCGAGCGCTCGAACGACCGCAGCACCTCCAGGCCCAGGAAGCCCGTGTGGCCGTCCACGCGCCGCGAGCGCTCCTGGAGCCGTTGGACCCAGCCGTCGGCCTCTTCGGGGGACGCGCGGAAGCGGGAGATGGCGACGATCATTCGGCCGTCCGGAGAAAGTAGAGCGGGGGCGCCCGGAAGCTTTCCGTGGCGCCCCCGAGGGGAAAACCGCTGGGGGACGGAGGTCCGTTCCCCGGGCTACATCGCCCCGGCGCCGGGCATGTCGCCCAGGCCGCGCAGCAGCACCTCGCGGGGCTTGGCGCCGTCCGCGGGGCCCACCACGCCGTCGCGCTCCATGCGCTCAATCATGCGCGCCGCGCGGTTGTAGCCGATGCGCATCTTGCGCTGGAGCATGGAGATGGAGACGGAGCGCATCTCGCTGACCGCCGCGAGCGCCTGGTCGTAGAGCTCGTCGGACAGCTCGTCCTCCTCGCCACCGCCGCCCTCGCTCTCGTCATCGCGCGGCTTGAGGATGGACTCGTCGAAGACGGGCTTGCCCTGGGCCTTGAGGTGGTCCACCGCCTTCTTGATTTCCTGCTCGGAGACGTAGGCGCCGTGCACGCGCTGCAGGTGGGCGCTCGTGGGCGGCATGATGAGCATGTCGCCCATGCCCAAGAGGGCCTCCGCGCCCACCGTGCCCAGAATCGTCATCGAGTCCGGCTTCGAGCGCAGCATGAAGCTGATGCGCGTGGGGAAGTTGGCCTTGATGATGCCCGTGACGACGTCCGTGGACGGACGCTGGGTCGCGACCATCAGGTGGATGCCGGCCGCGCGCGCCATCTGCGCGAGGCGCGCCACGTAGGTCTCCACCTCGCGGCTGGCGACCATCATCAGGTCCGCGAGCTCGTCGATGATGACCACGATGTAGGGCAGCTTCTTGAGCTCCTTCTTCTCCGGGGAGGCGGCCTCCGCCGGAGTGGACTCCTCACCGTCCTCCTCGAACTCCGCGTCCTCCTCGCCGTCGGCCTCCAGGGTGGGGGCGGGCTCGGAGACGATGGCCTCACGCAGGTCCTCGTCGTCTTCGCGCGGCATGGCCACGCCCAGACCGTCGCTGGCGGAAGCGGGGGCGGGCACGGTGCTGCCCTCCACGTCCACGACGAACATCTTCTTGGGCTTGGTCTTCTTCTTCGCGGCGGGGGCAGGGGCGGGCTTCTCCTCCGACGCCTGTGTCTCCACCAGCTTGTTGAAGCCGGCGATGTTGCGCACGCCCGCCTCGGACAGCAGCTGGTAGCGGCGCTCCATCTCCTCCACCGCCCAGCGCAGCGCGAGCGCGGCCTTCTTGGGGTCGGTGACGACGGGGAGCAGCAGGTGCGGGATGCCCTCGTAGACGGAGAGCTCCAGCATCTTCGGGTCCACCATGATGAAGCGGACCTCCTCGGGCGTGGCCTTGAGGAGGATGCTCATGATCATGGAGTTCACCGCCACGGACTTGCCGGAGCCGGTGGTACCCGCGATGAGCAGGTGGGGGGCCTTCACCAGGTCGAAGACGTACGGCATGCCTTCGATGTCCTTGCCCACGCACATGGTGAGCTTGCTGCTGCTCTTCTGGAACGTGTCCTGTTCCGCGATCTCCTTGAGGAACACCGTCTCGCGGTCGCGGTTGGGGACTTCAATGCCGACCACGCCCTTGCCGGGGATGGGGGCGACGATGCGCACGCGCATGGCCTCCATGGCCATGGCCAGGTCGTCCTGGAGCGCGGCGATCTTGCTGACCTTGATGCCGGGCCCGGGCAGGAACTCGTACATGGTGACGACGGGTCCGGGGCGGATCTCCACGACCTCGCCCACGATGCCGAAGTCCGCCAGCTTCGCGCGCAGCTTCTCCGCCGTGACGAGGAACGCGTCCTTGTCCAGCGCGGAGCGCTCCTTCTTGTCCGCCTCCAGCACGTCCAGCGGCGGCAGAGAGAAGCTCTTGCGGTCACCCACGAACTCGAACTGGTCCTGAGGCCGCTTCACGGCGGTGGGCTTGGGCGGCGCCTTGGGCTCCACGATGAGCGGCATGCGCGCCAGCGCGGAGGGCGGCGCGGGGATGAGGGCGTTGCCCGGCGCGGCGGCGGCCGGCTTCTCCGCGACCACGGGCTTCGCGGCGGGCTCGGCGGCCGGAGGCGTGAGCGACGTGGCGGGCACCGGCGGCGTGGACGGTGCGGAGGGCGGGGTGACGATCTGCGGCGTCTTGCGCGCGCGGCGGGGCGGCTCGCCCGCGTCCGCGTTGGCGGGCAGCTGCGGCTGGGGCGCGAGGAAGGACGCGGCCCAGGCGGGGTCGGCGCCCGGGGAGCGGCGCTCGGCGCGCTCGGGCGGCAGCGAGGGCTGCTCGTCGGAGGCGTCGTCGTTCTCTTCGTCCTCGGACGGCTCCTCGCGGGCGAGCTTCTTCTCCAGCTTCTCGCGCTCCTTCTGGTCCTTGAGCGCCTTCTTCGCGTTGGCGATCTGCTCCTTCTCGTTCTGCCGGGCCAGGCGCACGGCTTCTTCCGCCAGGGACTCCGCCTCGGCGGCCTCGGCCTCGGCGGCAATGCGCTCGGCCTCGGACAGCTCCTCCTCCTCGGCCTCCAGCTCCGCGAGGAACGCGGCTTCCTCTTCCTTCTCCTGCGCGAGCCGCTCCTGGCGGGCCGCGTAGTTGACCTTCTGCTGCTCCCAGAAGACGTGCGCGTTCTCGGAGATGCGGCGGCCCAGGACGGTGAGGCCGGCCCACACCAGCGAGCACAGCTTGAAGAACGTGTACTGGGTGCCCACGATGAGCGCCGCCGCGCTGATGGCGGTGACGAGGATGATGGTGCCGACGGTGGAGAACATCCCCTCCATCAGGCCGCCCAGGCTCGCGCCCAGCGCGCCGCCGGGCGGGTGGGCCCAGCCCTTGTCCTTGGCGAACATGAGCTGCGCGAGCACGGACACGCTGCAGGTGAGCAGCGCCAGGGAGATGATCTGCGGCATGCGGCGCCGCTCGCGGTTGCCCACGAAGAGCACCACGGCGGTGTAGATGCCACCCGCGGGGATGAGGTAGGCGCACACGCCCAGCGCGCCGCGCAGGGTCTCCGCGATGAGGTGGCCCATGGGGCCCACCGCGTTGTGGAAGCCAGGCCCCACCCGGTCATGCGCGTCGAACGTGGCGACCGCCAGCAAGGCCAGCAACGAGGCGGCCAGGATGAAGACGCCGATGAGCGCCCGCTTGGCGGGGCTCGCCGCGCCCGGGGCCTTCATCTTCTTGTTGTTGAGCGCCTTGCGGCGCGTCGCGATCTCCTGCCGGGAGAGCACCGCCTTCTCCGCCCGGCCACCCTTCTTTGCCGCTGTCATGGACCCCTGTTCCCTCTGCCCGATTCCAGCCGCGTAGCGAGCTGTAGCAATCCGCCCGGCGAGAATAGGGAGGGAGGGGGCGGGGTCAATTTTCCGGCAGGCGTCCAAGGGGGCTCCGAGGAGGCGGAACAAGGCCTACATTTCGGGCGCGTCCCCGTGGCGAGAGGGTATGGTGCCTGCCGCCAAGGAGAACCCGAGACCATGTCCGACCTGAGCCCCGACAAGCCCTCCCACAACGAAGACGACTACTTCGCGCGCGAGGAGATTGAAGCCAAGCGCAAGCTGGCCCTTGAGCAGTCCAAGGAGATGGCCGCCCAGCAGCGCGAGTCGCTCAAGCAGCTGCACTACATGAAGTGTCCCAAGTGCGGCATGGACCTGCAGACGCTGAAGCAGGGCGACGTGGAGCTGGAGAGCTGCTTCAACTGCCACGGTGTCTGGCTGGACGCGGGCGAGCTGGAGCAGGTCATCAAGCAGCACGGCCACGAGGGCAGCGGCAAGGTGATGAACGCCGTCCTCAACCTGTTCAAGCGCACGCCGCCGTCCCCGTAGCACCGCAGGTCAGAAGGAGGAGGCTTCCCCATGGCCCTCACGCTCGAGCAGGTCCGGCACGTGGCCACCCTGGCGCGGCTGTCGCTGACGCCGCAAGAGGAGGAGCGCTACGCCACCCAGCTGTCCGCGGTCCTGGACGCGGTGGCGGAGCTGGAAGCGCTCGACGTGAGCCAGGTGGAGCCCACCTCCCACGCGACGCTCGCGTCCTCGCTGTTGCGCGAGGACGTGCTGCGTCCGTCACTGCCCCCGGAAGCAGGGCTCGCCAACGCTCCGGCGAAGGTGGGCACTGCCTTCGCGGTCCCGAAGATCCTGGAGTAGCCCGCCATGTCGTCGCTCACCGACCTGTCGATGCTGGAGCTGGCGGCGAAGCTGGCTTCGCGCGAGGTGTCCTCCGTGGAGGCCACCCAGGCGAGCCTCCAGCGCATCGCCCAGGTGGACCCGAAGGTGCGCGCCTTCCTGCGCGTGGACGAGCCCGGGGCGCTGAAGTCCGCCGAGGCCAGTGACGCGCGCCGCAAGGCGGGCAGCCCGCTGAGCGCGCTGGACGGCGTGCCCGTGGGCCTCAAGGACATCTTCCTCACGCAAGGGGTGGAGACCACCTGCGCCTCGCGCGTCCTGGAGGGCTTCGTCCCGCCCTACGACGCCACCGTGGTGCGCCTGCTGAAAGAGGCGGGCCTGCCGCTCGTGGGCAAGCTGAACATGGACGAGTTCGCCATGGGCTCGTCCAACGAGTCGAGCGCGTACTTCCCCACCCACAACCCGTGGGACCTGACGCGCACGCCGGGCGGTTCGTCCGGTGGCTCGGCGGCGGCGGTGGCGGCGCGCGAGGTGTTCGGCGCGCTGGGCACCGACACGGGCGGCTCCATCCGCCAGCCCGCGGCGCTCACCAACACCGTGGGGCTCAAGCCCACGTATGGACGGGTGTCTCGCTACGGCGTCATCGCCTTCGCCTCGTCGTTGGATCAGCCGGGCCCCATGGCGCGCACGGTGGGGGACACCGCGGCGCTCTTCCAGCTCATCGCGCGGCATGATCCGCTGGACTCCACCTCCGCGGACGTGGAGACGCCGGACTGCCTCACGGGGCTGGAGGACGGGGTGCGTGGCCTCAAGCTGGGCGTGCCTCGCGAGTACTTTGCGGAGGGCATGGACCCGGAGGTGGCGGGCACGCTGCGCGCGTCGCTGGAGGAGCTGGAGAAGCTGGGCGCGACGCTGGTGGACGTGTCGCTGCCTCACACGAAGTACGCGCTGGCGACGTACTACCTGCTGGCCTCTTCGGAAGCGTCCAGCAACCTGGCCCGCTACGACGGCATCCGCTACGGGCAGCGGGCGAAGGACGCGCGCGGGCTCAAGGAGCTGTACACGCAGACGCGTGGGCAGGGCTTCGGCGCGGAGGTGAAGCGCCGCATCATGCTGGGCACCTACGCGCTGTCCGCCGGCTACTACGACGCGTACTACCTGCGCGCGCAGAAGGTCCGCACGCTCATCCGCGAGGACTTCACGAAGGTGTTCCAGCAGGTGGACGCCATCGTGTCGCCCACGTCGCCGGTGCCGGCGTTCAAGCTGGGCGCGAAGGTGGACGACCCGCTGTCCATGTACCTGATGGACGTCTACACGCTGCCGTGCAACCTGGCGGGCCTGCCCGGCCTGTCCGTGCCGTGCGGCTTCACGCAGGCGGGGCTGCCCATCGGCATGCAGCTGCTGGGGCGCCCCTTCGACGAGGCCCGCCTGCTCCGCATCGCCCGCGCGTTCGAGCGCGAGCACGACTTCTTCCGCCGCGACGCCCCCGTCTAGCGGGCGCGACACAAGGGTGACACCGCCATGCCCCTGAGCGACTTCCAGACGGTCATCGGCCTCGAGGTCCACGCGCAGCTGCTCACGCAGTCGAAAATCTTCTGCGGCTGCTCCACCGCGTTCGGCGCCGAGCCAAACCACCACACCTGCCCGGTGTGCCTGGGCATGCCCGGCGTGCTGCCGGTGCTCAACCAGCGCGTGGTGGAGTACGCGGTGCGCACGGGCCTGGCGCTCGGGTGCGCGGTGAAGCCCACGAGCGTGTGGAGCCGGAAGAACTACTTCTATCCGGACCTGCCCAAGGGCTATCAAATCACCCAGTATGATCAGCCCATCTGCGAGTGGGGCGAGCTGGTCATCGACACGCCCTCCGGGGAAAAGACGGTGCGCGTGCGGCGCATCCACCTGGAGGAGGACGCGGGCAAGAGCGTGCACGACGCGGCCGCGTCCGCGGGGCAGAGCCTGGTGGACCTGAACCGCGCGGGCGTGCCGCTGATGGAGATCGTCAGTGAGCCGGACCTGCGCGATGCCGACGAGGCGGTGGAGTACCTCAAGGTGCTGCGCGACGTGCTGGTGTACCTGGGCGTCAACGACGGCAACCTGGAGGAGGGCAGCTTCCGCTGCGACGCCAACGTGTCGGTGATGCCCAAGGGCTCCACCACGTACGGGCAGCGGTGTGAGCTGAAGAACCTCAACTCGTTCCGCTTCCTCAAGCAGGCCATCGAGTACGAGGCCGCGCGGCAGGTGGACGTCCTCGAGTCCGGCGGCAAGGTGGACCAGGAGACGCGCCTCTGGGACGTGAACAAGGGCATCACCCGGTCCATGCGCTCCAAGGAGGACGCGCACGACTACCGCTACTTCCCGGAGCCGGACCTGCCGCCGCTCCTCGTGTCGGACGCGCTGCGGGACTCGCAGCGGCAGTCACTGCCGGAGCTGCCGCGCGCCAAGCGCACGCGCTTCATGGGCGAGTACGGGCTGCCGGCCTACGACGCGCGCATCCTCACCGCCGAGCGCCCGCTGGCGGACTTCTTCGAGGCCTGCGCGAAGCACGTCTCCGACGCGAAGAAGCTCTCCAACTGGTTCCTGGGTGAGCTGAGCCGCCTGCTCAAGGAGGAGGGCACGCCCATCTCCGCGCTGCGCTTCACCCCGGCGCAGCTGGGCGAGCTGCTGGCCACGGTGGAGAAGGGCACGGTGTCCGCGAACGCGGCGAAGGACGTGCTCGGGGAGATGTTCCGCACGGGCCGCCCGCCCGCGGACATCATCGCGGAGAAGGGCCTCGCGCAGGTCAGCGACGTGGGCGCCGTGGAGGCGGTGGTGGACGACATCCTCGCGAAGAACGCGGGCGAGGTGGAGAAGTACAAGGCCGGCAAGAAGAGCGTGTACGGCTTCTTCGTGGGCCAGGTGATGAAGGCCATGAAGGGCAAGGGCAACCCCGGCCTCGTCAACGAGCTGCTCAAGAAGAAGCTGGGCGAGTAGGGCGCTCGTGGCCCGGCTCCTGACGGTGAACGGTGTCTCGTACCGCTGGAGCCTTCGGGGGCGGCGGGACCCATCGGAGGGAACGGGCTGGCGGCTGCTCACGGTCGTGTGGGCCGAGTCCACCCGGCAGGCGTTGCACGTCCGTGTCCGCCACGATGATCCGTGGCTCCACGCCGACGACGGCGACATGACCGGACTCGTGACTCGCGACGTGGGCCCCGACCTGGTGGCGCGGGTCATCGTGATGGCGCGGGACCTGGGATGGAAGCCGGAGGAGCGCGGCCCCACGCTCGAGTTCGTCCTGGAGGATGACGCGCGGCTCGTTCCCGCGGCGCCTACCGGGGAACAGTGACGTGGAGCACGTCCTCGCCGCGTGGATCCGCGGACCGGGCGAGCACGTGCACGTCGTCCGGCCCCCGGCGCTCCAGGATGAGCGAGGGCGCTTCGAAGGTGTTGTCGAAGAAGCCGCCGGTCAGCTGCGGGTTCACCGCGTAGCGCACGCGCTTCAGGGTGCGCAGCTGCGTGAAGAGGCCCTCGTTGAACCACTGCTCGCTGCGCAGCTGCGTCTCACCGGGCGCGTTGAAGGCCCAGGGCGCGTCCCAGCTCCAGGCGTTGGCGGAGGGCTGCGCGAGCACCTCCACGCCCAGCGCGTCCAGGTACTGCGCGCACGGCACGAAATAGGGTTCGCCGGACGTGTGGGGTTCGCGGAAGCCGTCGTAGCAGACGAGCGTCCCCAGCTTCCCGAACGGCGTGTCCAGCACGGGCAGGTCCTCCGGACGTCCCGGGCTCAGGTGCAGCACGTC
Organism: Corallococcus sp. AB032C; assembly: GCF_003668935.1. NCBI lineage: Bacteria > Pseudomonadati > Myxococcota > Myxococcia > Myxococcales > Myxococcaceae > Corallococcus > Corallococcus sp. AB032C. The sequence continues at coordinate 44,866 of NZ_RAWP01000070.1, forward strand.
CTCCTGCGTGGGCACCAGGTTCACCTTGCGCGTGACGGCCACGCAGTGCCCATCCGGTGAGAACGTGTAGCTGGTGTTGAAGGTGCGCGCGCCCGCGGGCGCGTACTCGGGGGTGTCCGGGCCCAGGCGGTTCGTGGGCAGCAGCGCGCTTCCGGCCACCACCCACAGGCCGAAGTCGCGCGCGATGCCGGAGAAGGTCTCGTACATGGCGCGGTGCACGCGGGGCGCCACCGTGGCGTAGAGGCACTCCTCCATCGTCGGTGGATGGAAGGCGCTCCACGTGCGGAACATGCCGAGCCACTCCGCGAGCGCCACGCGCGTCAGGGCCCCGTTCGTCGTCTTGCGGCGGCGCACGCGCGGCAGGTGCCCCATCAGTCCCAGCGCCGCGCCCACCATCTCCGGCCAGACAGCGAGCGCGGGGTTCAACGGCCGGCCCGAGGCGTCCCGGGGACGCAGCGCGTCCGCCCGTGCAGCGAGCGCCCGGTGGTGCGAGGCGAACGTCTCCTGCGAGGCATAGTCGTCGAGCGTGACGCGCGGCTGGATGGCGAACAGATCAAGGGAGGTGGTCACGGTGCCCCGAGGATGGCACCCACCCCCATGCCGCGCGAGCCTCGCGGCGATGGAGCGTCAGGTTCCGGGAGTGCCACCGTCGAGGCCGTGCCCGGAGGCCGTGATGCGCATGACGAGGACACTCCACGTCGAAGTGCACCCGTTCGTCGACGCGGCGGAGGCGCTCGCGGGACGGAACGTGAAGGCCCTGGGCGTGGCACCCGACAACACCGTGTGGTGGCTCGCGGACGCAGGAGGTGAGGGCGACGAGGTCCTCCACTTCGCGGATGCCTGGGACACCTGGGAGCGGTTCACGCTGCCTCGCGGTGCCCCGGACTTCCACTACGTCCAGCCGCTTCCAGATGGAGAGGTGCTGCTCGTGAACGGGCGGTGCCGTTACCGCACGGAGACGGGATACGAGCGCAACGCCCACGTCTACTCGTCAGAAGGCACGTTGCTGCGGGAGCTGACCCTGGGAGACGGCATCGAGGACGTGCAGACGACGTCCGATGGACAGGTCTGGGTCAGCTACTTCGACGAAGGCGTCATCGGCAGCCTGGTCAGGGGGGGCGACGCTTCAGGGCGAGCCCTGGGCTCCGAGGGCCTGGAGCGCTTCGATGCGCTGGGGCAGCGGCAGGAGAGCGGTGTGTCGAGGGCGCTCGGCCTGGGGCAGAGCATCTTGGAGTGCTACGCGCTCAACGTCGCTTCGGAGCGGGAGACCTGGTTCTACAGCTACACGCACTTCCCGCTCGTGCGCATGAGGCCCGGACAGCCCTCCACGGTCTGGGACTCCCCGGTGCATGGCGCGCGCGCCATCGCCGTCAACGACACGCACGTGCTGTTCGGCGGGTGTTACGACGACAAGGCGCTGCTCCAGCTCTACCGGCTGTACTCCCGGGGCGAACAGCGCCTGGCTCCGCTGACCCGTGTCATCCTCACGGACGAGACGGGCCGTGCGTGGCAGCCGTCGTGGCTCAAGGGCCGGGGGCCCTGGCTCCACGGCGCGGAAGGGACTCGCCACTTCCGCGTGCCCATGGAGGAGCTGCTCGCCCGCGCGGGGGCTACTTGAGGAAACCCAGCTCGCGCAGGCGCTGCTTGAGGAACGCGTCCGCGGTGATGGGCGGGTGGCGCGCGGGGTTGTCCGGCGTCTCCGTCTGCGGCAGCGGCTTCAGGATGCAGTCAGAGAACGGGTGTACGAAGAAGGGCAGCGAGTAGCGCACGGTGTCCTGCTCCGTGCTGGGCGGGTTCACCACCCGGTGCGTCGTGGACGGGATGACGCCGTTCATCACCCGGCTGAGCATGTCGCCCGAGTCCACGACAATCTGTCCGCGCAGCGTGTCCACCGGAATCCACTCGCCGTCGCGCGTCAGCAGCTCCAGGCCGCCGGCCGTGCCCTCGCACAGGAGCGTGATGAAGTTGATGTCCTCGTGCTCCGCGGCGCGCACCGCGCCCGGGATGAAGCGGTCCTTCAGCGGCGGGTAGTGGATGAGCCGCAGCACGGAGTTGCCGTCCACCGTCATGTCGCTGAACGTGTTGCGCGCGATGCCCAGGTAGTCCGCCAACGCTTGGAGCATCACCGTCGCCGCGTCGTCCAGCTCCCGGTAGAGCGTCAGCGTGTGCTCACGGAAGCTGGGCACCTCTTCCGGCCAGACGTTGGCGCCGTAGTCATCGCGGTACGGGTGGTCCACGGGCAGCTCGCGGCCCACGTGCCAGAACTCCTTCAGGTCTCCCACCTTGCGGTTCTTCGCGTGCTCCTGGCCGAACGCCATGAAGCCCCGCTGCCCCGGACGCTCCGGCACCGCGTAGCGCGTCTTGGTGGACTCCGGCAGCTGGAAGAAGCGCTCCACGTCCGTGTACGTGCGGCGGATGAGCGCGTCCTCGACGCCGTGGCCCTCCACGGTCACGAAGCCGAACTCCTTGAGCGCGTCGCCAAACACCTGGACGAAGCGGGCCCGCTCCTCGGGAGTGCCGGAGCGGTAGTGGGACAGGTTCACGGTGGGGATGCGTCGGGCCGAGCGGGACATGCGCGCATCCTATCCGCGTGACACCTTCCTGACACGTCGCAGTCCGCCGCCCAACCGTCACCCCGGCCCAAGGGCGGGGGACCCTCCTCACTTTGCGACACCCACCCTTGGCGGCAGTGGATGCCGGGCTTCCGGGATGTGCAGATTGGGCAGGGAATTGGCCAGGGGGGCGCGGTATGGCCGAAGTCGCGAGGAACGAGCGCACGTGCTCAGCGTGCGGGCGGGGACATGGCGAGGGGACGTCGTGCGACACGCTCGTCCGGGAGGCGGGGGGCGGCCAGGGCAAGGCCGTGGAGCCGCCGGCCGCCGTGGCAGCGGCGGACGAGGTGGACCCGCTGGTGGGGACCCAGATGGGCAGCTTCCGGCTGGTGCGCCGGGTGGGCCGGGGCGGCATGGGGTCCGTCTACCTGGCGGAGCACGTGTCCATTGGCAGCCGCGTGGCGGTGAAGGTGCTGCACGAACACCTGACGCGCTACCCGGAGCTGGTGCAGCGCTTCCACGCCGAGGCCCGGGCGGTGAACCTCATCGGGCACGAGAACATCGTCAGCATCTTCGACCTCAACGCCTCGGCGCCCCGGCCGTACCTCATCATGGAGTTCCTGGAGGGGGCGCCCCTGTCGGCGTGGGTGGGGACGCCCCTGTCGGCCGGGGCGGTGGTGCCCATGCTGATGCAGGTGTGTGACGCGCTGCATGCGGCGCACGCGCGGGGCATCGTCCACCGCGACCTGAAGCCGGACAACATCTTCCTGGTGAAGCGCGGGCGGGGGATGCCGTTCGTGAAGGTGCTCGACTTCGGCATCGCGAAGCTGGTGGACGCGAGCATGCCGGAGACGGTGGCGGGCATCATCGTGGGCACGCCGGAGTACATGGCCCCGGAGCAGTCCCTGAGCCGGCGCCTGGACGGCCGCGCGGACCTGTACGCGGTGGGCGTCATCGCCTACCAGCTGCTCACCGGGCGGCTGCCCTTCCCCGACGAGGGGCTCACCGCCCAGCTCGTGGCGCACCAGACGCGCACGCCCCCGGCCCTTCGCTCCATCTGCCCTTCGGTGCCACCCGCGCTGGAGGCGGTGGTGCTGCGCGCGCTGGCGAAGACGCCGGAGGAGCGCTTCCCCCACGCGCTCGCGCTGCGGGCCGCGTTGGAGCAGGCCCTCGCCACGCGGCCCCCGTCGCCGCGCGCGGCCGTGGGCGGTCCCCGTCCCGTGCAGGGAGGGGCCTCCCCGGGAACTCCCGTCACCGGCCCCCGGCGCACCCCTCCGCTGGCCCCGCCGGGCGCGTCCGGGGGGAAGACGCTCCCGGTGCCCGTGCAGGTGGTGCTGCAGCCGGGCGCGCAGCCCCGGGCATTCACGGGGTCGGACCTGTCGCGCGGTGGCGTGTTCCTGCACGCGACGGGGGAGCTGCCCCCGCTGTTCGCCCAGGTCCAGGTGGTGCTGCCGCTGTCCACGGGGCCGCTGTCCGTCACCTGCGAGGTGGTGCGCCACGTCTCGCCCGAGCAGGCCCAGGCCTGGAGCATGCGCCCGGGCTTCGGCGTGCAGTTCGTCGCGCCGTCCGCCGCGCTGAAGGCCCGCGTGGAGCAGCACCTCGCGGGCGCCACGGCCTCTCCGCTCCCCGCGCCCCGGGAGCTCCCGGACGACGCAGAGGCCGAGCGCGTCCTGGCCATGTGGCGCGGACAGCTGGCGGGGGAGGGCACCCACTACACGGTGCTGGGGCTCTCACCGGACGCGGAGCTGGAGTCCGCGCGGGAGCGCGCGCGGGAGCTGTGGGCCGCCCTGTCCGCGCTGCGGCAGCGGCCCCTGTCGCGCGGGCAGCGCTCGCGCCTGGAGTCCATGCTGATCCGCGTGAGGGACGCGGGCGACACCCTGGGCATGCCGTTGCGCCGGGCCCGCTACGACGCCCGGCTGGGCAATGCCCGGGGCGTGGCGCGGTGCCTGGAGGCGGGCCTCACCGCGGTCCAGACGGACGCGCTTCACCGGGAGTACCTGGCCGAGCAGCCCCGGGCGGTGGGCACCGCGCGGGTGCACTTCCTCACCGGCAACGCGCTGGAGCGCGATGGCCAGCTCCAGCGGGCCCTGGAGTCCTACGAGCGGGGACTGGAGCTGGACCCCCTGGAGTGGGAGTACCAGCAGCGCCGCCGGGTGGTGGACCGGGCGCTGGGTGCTCGCCTGCCGGGTGCTCGAAATGAAAGAGCCCGATTCCCTGGGGAGGGAACCGGGCCCTGAAGCCCGCGGCGAGCGCCGCGGGATGAGGCGATCAGTCGGCGCTGATGGAGGCCGCGCAGGCCGCGCTCACGGTGCCGCCCTTCGTGGAGCAGGCCACGAGGTCCGAGAGGATGCGGGTCTGCTCGGTGGTGGACTTGTCGGAGCAGCTCTTGACGCTGTCGATGCAGTCCAGGACCGCGTCCAGCTTGTCCTTGTCGTCGTCGGAGCAGTCCGCGAGGGCCTCCTTACAGGCGTCGCGCTCCGCGTCCGTCGGCTCGTCCGGGGTGGCGCTGGTGTCGAAGCCACACTCCTCGAACTTGGAGGACAGGTCCTTGGCGAGGTCCTCGTTGCGATCGCAGTAGTCGCTACCGCAGGCGGTGAGCGTGAGCGAAGCCATGGCGGCCAGACCGAACAGGATCTTCTTCATGATGGTTCTCCCCCTCAGGGATGAGGTACAGGCACAGGTGGAAAGCAAGCGGCGCGCATCCTAGCGAGCGCTCCGTTGCGGTCCAGTGGACTTTATTCCGGGAATTCTATTCAAAAGCAAATAGGGGGGCTGGAGGCGGGCTGATCCGCCAACTGCCTTGACTACCCCCCAGGATTCTCGTAAGTCCCGCCGTCTTTTAGCGCGCCGGCCGGTCCTCCGTCCGAAATGCGCGTTGGATTCCATGGGTTGAACCAACCCGAAGCTGACAGGGGTTCGACGATGTACGCAGTCATTCGCACGGGCGGAAAGCAGTACCGCGTCGCCGAGGGCGACGTTGTCCGGATCGAGAAGATCTCCGGTGATATCGGCGCTGAGGTCTCGTTCACCGAGGTCCTCCTGCTGGGCGGCTCTGAGAGCCCGAAGGTGGGCCAGCCGACGGTGGCGGGCGCGAAGGTCGTGGGCAAGGTGCTGGCGCAGGACAAGCACCGCCGCGTCCTGCACTTCCGGAAGGAGAAGGAAGGCTGGACCCGTCGCCGTGGTCACCGCCAGTCGTACACCGAGGTGAAGGTCACCTCGATCTCCGGCTAATCGCCTTTCCGGGCATTCCCCACACGAACTTCAAGGAGCAGGTGTCATGGCCCATAAAAAAGGTCAGGGTTCTTCGCGCAACGGGCGTGATTCCAACCCGCAGTACCGTGGCGTGAAGGTGTACGGCGGTGAGACGATCTCGGCGGGCAGCATCCTCGTGCGCCAGGTCGGTACGGTCATCCACCCGGGCACGAACGTGAAGCTCGGTCGCGACTTCACCCTCTTCTCGACGGTGGACGGCGTGGTGAAGTACGAGCGCCTCGGCCGCGACAAGAAGAAGGTGTCCGTGTACCCGGCCGCCGCCGAGCAGGCGAGCGCCTAGTCAGTGGCCCTGGGGCGACCCAGGGCACGGCTTACCGAGCGGGTCGTTCCCGGTCCTTCTGTTCCCGTTGGGAACGGGTGGATGCGAGGACGGCCCGCTTTGTGTTTTTCCAGGAGGGCGTTCGCCCCATGAAGTTCGTCGACGAAGTACGCATCTACGTGAAGGCGGGAGACGGCGGGAACGGAGCGGTGGCCTTCCGGCGTGAGAAGTTCATCGAGCGCGGCGGCCCCAACGGCGGGGACGGCGGCAATGGCGGCTCCGTGGTGTTCGTGTCGAACCCGCAGCTGACCACGCTCCTGGACTACCGCTACCAGCAGCACCACCGTGCCAAGAACGGCGAGCACGGCATGGGCAGCGACTGCAACGGCCATGGCGCCGAGGACATGGTGCTCCAGGTGCCGGTGGGCACGCTGATCCGCAACGAGCAGACGGGCGAGCTGCTGGTGGACCTGAGCGACCCGGGCCAGCAGTTCGTGGCGGCCAAGGGCGGCCGGGGCGGCCTGGGCAACATGAACTTCGCCACCTCCACGCGCCAGACGCCGCGCTTCGCGCAGGACGGCGGAAAGGGTGAGGAGATCACCCTGCGGCTGGAGCTGAAGCTGCTGGCGGACGTGGGCCTGCTGGGCTTCCCCAACGCGGGCAAGAGCACGTTCATCTCGCGGGTGAGCCGGGCTCGGCCGAAGGTGGCGGACTACCCGTTCACCACGCTGGTGCCGAACCTGGGCATGGTCCAGTACAAGGACAGCCTGTCCTTCGTGATGGCGGACATCCCCGGCATCATCGAGGGCGCCAGCGAGGGCGTGGGCCTGGGTCACCAGTTCCTGCGCCACGTGGAGCGCTGCAAGGTGCTGGTGCACCTCATCGACATGGGCGCAGAGGGCGAGGGCCGCAAGCCGCTGGCCGACTTCAACATCCTCAACGCGGAGTTGAAGAAGTACAGCGCGGAGCTGGCCGGCAAGCCGCAGGTGGTGGCCGCCAACAAGCAGGACCTGACGGAGGGCCGCGACCGCCTGGGGCCCTTCACGGAGGCGCTGCGCCGCCGGGGCATCCGCGTATACCCGGTGTCCTGCGCCACGGGCGAGGGCATGCAGTCGCTGATGGACGCGGTGGCGGAGGTGCTCTTCACCGGCCGCACCGACAAGATCCACGTCGAGATGCCGACGACGAGGTCCGCCTCCAAGGCTCCGGCGAAGAAGGCTCCGGCCAAGAAGGCCGCCGCGAAGAAGGCCGCCGCGAAGAAGGCCCCGGCCAAGAAGGCCCCGGCCAAGAAGGCCGCCGCGAAGAAGGCCCCGGCCAAGAAGGCCGCCGCGAAGAAGGCTCCGGCCAAGAAGTCCTCGCGCAAGCCCGTGGCGAAGAAGTCCGCGCGCAAGGCGCCGGTGAAGAAGGCCGCCGCGAAGAAGGCTCCTGCGAGAAAGGCCCCGGCGAAGAAGTCCGCCCGGAAGGCCCCGGCGAAGAAGTCCGGCGGGAGGCGCTGAGCCGATGGCTGGTGGAGGCCCCCGCTACGAGAAGTTCGAGCGCGACGTCGTCGAGCCGGAGCAGTTCCTGCTCGACGTGCGGAAGGAGAAGATCGACCGCGTCGTCAGCCAGCGCACGCGCAACTTCGTGGTGGTGCTCGACCGGCTGGAGGACAACTTCAACATGGCCGCGGTGCTGCGCACCTGCGAGTCCATGGGCGTGCAGGAGGTGCACGTCGTCATCAACCCGGAAGCGCCCTTCATCCCCAACCTGCGGGTGGCCCAGGGCTGCGACAAGTGGTTGGACGTGCACCTCTACAAGACGTTCGCGGAGTGCCGCGAGCACCTGAAGGGGCGGGGCTTCAGCCTCTACGCGTCGGCGCTGCGCGAGGGGGCCACCAACCTCTACAGCCTGCGCTTCGACACGAAGTTCGCCATGGTGTTCGGCAACGAGCGCTACGGTGTGAGCGACGACGTGCTCAACGGCGTGGACGGCACCTTCTGGGTGCCCATGAAGGGCTTCAGCCAGAGCCTGAACATCTCCGCGGCGGCGTCCGCCAGCATCACCCGGGCGATCGCCTGGCGGGACGAGCACCTGGGGAGCTCCGGGGACCTGTCCCCCGAGGAGGCCCAGGAGCTGCGCGAGCGCTTCTACCTGCTGGGAGTGAAGCAGCGGAAGCGTCTGGTCAAAGCCACACAGCGGTGAATGCCGGTCCCCCGGGGTCCGTCCGGATGCGATAGATGGACCCTGCGGGCGCCCCGGGTGCCCGCTCCGGAGGCGCACGCCATGTTGCTGGAATCCCTGCTCTTCACGCTCCTCTCGCAGGCCCCCACCACCGCCGCCCCCACCG